>NZ_RZGX01000011.1:0-144919 GCF_003990155.1 Legionella qingyii | reverse complement strand
TTCATAGGAAGATGAAGCTGATTCAAAGACGTGCTTATGGATTTAGAAATTTTGAAAATTATAGGTTAAGGGTTAAAGTTTTGTGTTCTTGATTAGTGCCCCCTGATTTGGGGAAGAGCCATTTGTTTTAGTGTAGATGAACGCTTTTGAAATCAGTTGAGAATATTCAAGGATTATTTATGGTACCTAGGGTGGGACTCGAACCCACACGGTGTCACCACCACCGGATTTTGAATCCGGCGCGTCTACCAATTCCGCCACCCAGGCATTTGTGCGGCCATTATAACAAAGAAATAAATTCTCACAATGGGTTTTAGCATATTATTATTGAAAAAATAGCTAATAATTTAAGAGGATTTTATGAAAAAATATCATTTTATCATTTTTAGTTTTTTTCTTGTACAATTTGCAGCTATTACTCATGCCAAGAGCTGTCCGGATCCACAAACAACCTCATTAATTCTAGGTGGTTTCGTCTGCACACAAGGATTGGGCTCGTGTCAATTTTGTGCTGAATTAGTAACTTGGCGCCACTAAATTCCATGATTTTAACCAATATGGTCTATATTATTTAATGTCATTTACTGAAATGGAGTTTCAAATGAAAAATGCTAATTTAGCTTCAATATGGGTAAATCGATTTATTGCTGTTCTTTTTTTATTGAGCAGTCCACTAGTTGGGGCATATGCAGCTTGCTGTTCAAGCCATGGAGGGGTTGCTTCTTGTAATAGTACTACTGGGGTCCAGATGTGTAAGGATGGTACAGCCTCTCCAGCATGTACTTGTAAGAAAACAAAAAGTACAACTAAAACCACCACAACTACTACAAGTACTAAAGGGTGCTGTTCACAGCATGGAGGGGTAGCTCAATGTGATACATCTACTGGCCATTTAAAATGTAAGGACGGTACACAATCTACTGCTTGTTCTTGCCATTAAGCCTATAGAACCTGACAATTTGTGGATAAGCCTTGGTGTAGCGAAGAGGAGCAAAGAAAATTTTCAGATAAAACCTGGGTGTCGCTTCGTTGCACCCAGGAATTTTTATTAGACGCTTAAATGCGACTTTCAGTGATATCAATCATCATTTGCAGGGATTTTTTAGCGTTATCGATAACCCATTGCTGATCATTTTCGGGTAATCTGTTTCTACTTCCAGTAAATTCATTGACTACATCACCTGCTTTAACTTCATTATAAGCCATTGTTTTTCCTTGTCTTAGCAAATCGACAAGCGCAACTAGATGAGGGGGATCATTACGTGACATAGTAGCACAACCACAGCCTATTCCTTTTTCATTTTCATTTTTAGGGGCTTCTGCTAGATTGACTACCTCTATATTTAAACTTTTACAGTGTTGTTTTAGATTTTCTACCATGTGATTTTCAGTACCAATGGCATAACGTTTGGTTTTGGCACGATCATGAATGACATAATCCCAGATAAACGCGGTAGATCCTGAGTGTTGTGCTACTTTAATTACTGAGTTTCGGCATTCTGGATGAACGATCGTAGTGTACCCTTGATTATGCCAATAATCACACATTTCAGGTAGATAATGTGTATGTACGGCGCATTGACTCGCGAATAATATTAATTGAGCCTCATCAAACTGTTTTAGAGTTTTTGAATCTTGGGTTGTAAGTGAATATTGAGCCCCTGCGGTTCCACCCGGCCAATAGGCTAGATTTTTTATCCCTAACCAATAAGCGACGTTTTCACCCATATGTTGATCAGGAATAAAGAGGATCTTTTTATTTTGTTTTAGTGCCCATTGAAATATTTTTTTAACATTGGAACTTGTGCAAACGGCTCCGCCTTGAGCACCAGTTAACGCTTTGACTCGACCCGATGTATTCATATAGCAAACCGGTAAAATATTCTCGGCACCATACCTTTCATTCAAATCAAGAAAAGCAGGTTCAACCATGAAATCCTTGGCAAGCATTTCCATAGTGCAACCGGATTTGGGATTGGTTATATAAACCTGTTGGTTTTTATTCGCCAAAATACTAATTGATTCAGCCATGAAATGCACGGCAGACTCGATAATAACCGATTTTTCAGGATGTTCGGCTGCCATCAATGCTAATTGATAGGAGTCACCAATAAGTCCTCCGAATTGTTCAACCAAGCGGACAATATCTCCACCCATGTAATAGTGAGCTAAAAGCAATAATCGCTCACCAAAATGATCTTGAGCTTTTTTAAGATAAGGGGTCATCCACTTCAAGACGGTCGTGAGTTTACGATCTGGAAGTGCCTGATATTCTTGGGCATAGGGAATAAATTCTTCTTGATACCAGTCAATTGGGTAATCAGTCTGGCAAATGCTCATATCATTTCTGATTTGCATTAATGTAGTTTCAGGTGTGTAAAGCGTGGAGTTCTTAAACATCTATTGTGCCTCAAATCATTTTAATGTATCGCTCAAGTATAGTGTAGCCTGGAGACAGCGAAGCATAACCCAAAGCTCATTCATGTCCAGAATCCCAGGATTCCTTGCACCGCACCCAGGCTACCTTAATCTTGTTATTCAGGTGAAGTATCCATCAGGCCAAGCTTAGCAATACTTTCTTGTGCCTCGGCATTTTTATTCGGGTAATCTTCACGGAAGTGACCGCCACGTGATTCACGCCTTGCCAGAGCTGCTCTTACAATTAATTCAGCATTGAGAATAATATTTCTTAGCTCAATAAAATCTCGAGTGATGCAATGCTTCCAATAATACTCTTCAATTATTTTTTTACGTTTCATTATTAATTGTAGTAGATCTTCAAGGCCGGCCTCAGTTCGCACTATGCCCGCATAAGATGTCATTTCTCCTCTTAAACCACGCCACTGTGCATTGATTTGGCTGGCACGCCTGGCATTGACTTCACTGGGTGCACTCCAATTAGGAATATGTTCGGAGTATTTCCATGGAGCAGAAATATCTTTTAAAGTACATCGAGCTGCATTGGAACCCATGACCAATGCTTCGAGTAATGAATTGCTTGCGAGGCGATTGGCGCCATGTAAACCGGTAAAAGCTACTTCTCCTATCGCGTAGAGTCGTTTTAAATCGGTGCGGCCATCAATGTCGGTAAGTATTCCTCCACACTGGTAATGTGCTGCTGGCACTACAGGAATCATATCCTGACTCATATCAATACCAATGGATAATAGAGTCGCATAAATTTGTGGAAAACGTTTGTTTAGGAATTCTTTGGATTGATGCGTAATATCAAGATAAACATATCCCATTTGACTACGTTCAATTTCACTAAAAATCGCCCGCGCAACGACATCACGTGTTGCCAATTCCATTTGCTCTGGGGCATAGTGTTTCATGAACCGTTCGCCTGTTTCCGCGTTTTTAAGTAAAGCGCCTTCACCACGCACCGCTTCAGAGATAAGAAAGTTATTTAAAGAGTGGTGATGCAGTAGAGTAGGGTGGAATTGGTAGAATTCCATGTTACCAACACGAGCTCCAGCCCGATATGCCATAGCAACACCATCTCCAGTAGCAACCATGGGATTGGTGGTATATCTGTAGGTTTTACCTGCGCCACCTGTTGCTAACACCACGCAGTTTGCTAGAAAGGTATGAATTTTATTTGCTGCACAATCCAGAACATAAGCTCCTAAAATCTCTCCTTGAATATCGGTACGATGTGGATGGTAGTAGGTAATTAGGTTTACCGCGACATGATGCTCAAAAAAATGAATCTGAGGCTGTTGTTGCGCGAGTTGATTCATTGTTTGGGTGATTGATAAACCAGTTTGATCGCCACAGTTAAAAATACGTCGATGCGAATGTCCCCCTTCTTTTGCAAGATGAAAGTTTCCTTTGCTATCTTGCTTAAAGTGAACATTATACTGGCCCAGTTGTTTTATCATGTCTGGGCCTTGTCGGATAATGAATTCGACGGCGGGCAAATAGCACAACCCGTCGCCGGCAATCAAAGTATCAGAAATATGTGCTTCTAGGGAGTCTTCTGCTGAAAAAACAGCGGCAATTCCACCTTGAGCATAACGACTATTGCACTCAATCGCTTCGGCCTTGCTGATTAAAGCAATTTTTATTCGGGGTTGCAGGCTGATAAGCTGTAAGCAATATTGCAGTCCTGCCAGCCCTGTGCCCATAACAAGAACATCAAATTCAAAGGTTTGCCCTTGTTGTGAGGGTGTGCTACTCATAAAAATGCCTTTACTAACTGGGTTGCCAGACCCGTATAGTTCTCTGGTGTAAGTTTGATTAATTGCTCTTTGGCTTCTTCAGGTATCGATAACTCTTGAATAAATTGCTTGAGACTTTGTTCATCAATTCCATGACCACGGGTTAACGATTTTAGCTGTTCATAGGCATTTGGCACATTATAGCGACGCATCATGGTTTGCACCGCTTCAGCCAACACTTCCCAATTTGCTTTTAAATCTTCCTGTAATGCACGCTTATTGATTTGTAATTTGTCATTACCTTTGGCTAAAGATAGATAGGCAATGAGGCTATAAGAAAAGGCCATACCTATATTCCGCAATACGGTAGAGTCCGATAAATCCCGTTGTAGTCGCGATTGAGTGAGCTTATTAGCAAAATGAATAAACAGGGCATTGGCCATCCCCAGATTTCCTTCTGCATTTTCAAAATCAATGGGATTGACTTTATGAGGCATAGTGGATGAACCAACTTCTTCTGCTACGGTTTTTTGTTTAAAGTAGCCAAGGGAAATATAACTCCAAATGTCCTGTGTGTAATCGAGCAATATGTTGTTAATACGCACCATAATTTGTGATACTTCTGCCAAACCATCATGTGGTTCGATTTGGGTCGTATAGGCATTAAAGGATAACCCCAAAGATGTAACAAAGTTCGCGCAGTGTTTGCGCCAATCTACTTCAGGATAAGCAACAATATGCGCATTATAATTGCCAACAGCACCATTGAATTTACCAGGAATCAAGACTTCACATAATTGTTGTTGTGGTCTTTTGAGACGGGCAACGAAATTGACTAACTCTTTCCCCATGGTTGTGGGGGTTGCTGGTTGACCATGTGTTCTGGATAACATAGGGACATCAGCATGCTGCTTACCAAGTAGGGTAATGCCACCCATGATTTCAGCAAGCGTAGGTTGAATGACTTGGGCGATTGCCTGCTTAACCATTAATGCATAAGCTAAATTATTGATGTCTTCTGATGTGCAAGCAAAATGAATAAATGGTGTAATTGCTTTCAAATTGGCAAGTTGCTGGAATTTGTCTTTTAGATAATATTCTATCGCTTTAACATCATGATTTGTTTGCTTCTCAAATTCTTTAATTTTAAGAGCCTCATTCTCATCAAAATTAGCAATAAGATTATTGAGGAAATCTTTGGCCTTCTGATCCAATGGGGGAACCTCAGTAATCGCATTATTAGCTGCTAAAGATTCAAGCCAGCGAATTTCTACAGTCAGGCGATAATAAATTAAGGCGAACTCACTAAAATAAGGACTCAAAGCCCGTGTTTTATTAATATAACGCCCGTCGATTGGGGAGATCGCATTTAAAGCAGTAAGAGTCATAAGTAGCTAGCCCTAATGATAAAGCACATATAATATTAGATGCGCGAGCAGATGTGAATTGAAGTAAGGAATTTTATCAGAAAATTGATATTTTTTTAATATGGTTGTGTATAATGACTTCATTTTTAAAAATGAATCGCAGCATTTTATGAAAACAATCATTGAATCATATCAAGCAGGCCTGTTTCAGAAGAAGTATTGGGTACAAAATATTATTTCCGGAATTATCGTAGGGGTTGTCGCTTTACCTTTGGCTATGGCATTTGCTATTGCTTCAGGTGTCCGACCAGAACAGGGTATTTATACAGCGATTATTGCTGGTTTAATTGTGTCAATTATGGGGGGCAGTCGTTTACAAATCGCTGGTCCTACTGGTGCTTTTATTGTTGTGCTTTCAGGTATCACAGCAAAATATGGAGTTTCTGGTTTACAAATTTCAACCATACTCGCCGGATTCATGTTGCTATTTTTTGGCCTTGCTCGTTTAGGAGGCATTATTAAGTTTATACCTGCTCCTGTGATTATTGGTTTTACTGCAGGAATTGGTGTAGTGATTTGGGTAGGGCAATGGAACTACTTTTTTGGTCTTCCGTCAGGAGGAAGTGGTCATTTTCATGAAAAATTGTGGTATTTATTACAGTCTCTCCCTCATCTCAATATAACTACAACAATTTTAGGCTTTTTCTCACTGTTTTTAGTTATTTTTTCAAACAGGATTCCCGGGTTAAAACGTGTTCCAGGCCCACTTGTGGCTCTATTGATCGTGACAGGATTACAATCGGTTTATCATTTTTCTGGAGTTGCGACTATAGGCTCTCTATTTGGTGGAATACCTCAAGGCCTACCAGAATTTAAATTACCCAGTCTGACAATCAATAGAATGATTGAGTTAATCGGCCCTGCTTTTACTATCGCGATGCTTGGTGCTATAGAGTCGCTTTTATCGGCTGTTGTTGCTGATGGTATGGCAGGGACAAAACATAATTCAAATCGGGAGTTGGTGGGGCAGGGAATAGCAAACATCTTTGCACCATTGTTTGGCGGGTTTGCTGCAACTGGCGCTATTGCTCGTACAGCGACAAATATTCGTAATGGGGGCAATAGCCCTTTGGCAGGTATAATTCATGCACTCACTTTAGTTTTAATTATTCTTTTTCTGGCGCCTTTGGCAGTGAATATACCGCTTACTGTATTGGCTGCAGTTTTGTTTGTTGTAGCCTGGAATATGAGTGAAGTAAAACATTTTATTAAATTAATACAGTGTGCTCCAAAAGCGGATGTGGTGATTTTGTTGGTAACCTTTTTTCTTACAGTATTTGTTGATTTGGTAGTCGCTGTAAATATAGGTGTAATCATTGCTATATTAAATTTTATACGGGGTATGGCTACTAGTGTTGAAGTACAGCAAATGACCTCGGAAGAGTTAGCTCATGAATTGGCTCGGCAAAATATAGAAACCTTACCCGATGGAGTGTTGGTCTATGCTGTAGAAGGACCTTTTTTCTTTGGTGCAGCAGAATCATTCCAACATGCTTTAGCAGTAACTCATACTGATCCCAAAACATTAATCATTAGAATGCGCTGGGTACCATTTATGGATGTTACTGGTTTACAAACCCTGGAAGAAATTATTGAAGATTTGCAGGAACGTAATGTGAGAGTAATTTTAAGTGGTGCTAATCCTCGTGTAGAAGAAAAACTGCGTAAAGGTGGTATTATTAAACTTTTGGGCGACGCAAATTTTCACAAAGAATTTTCTCAAGCTTTAATTGCATGTAATGCATAATCTCACTCGAACATCCAGTACTCATGCTCAGGATTAGATAATACAACCCATTTATTCTGAGCTATGGGTACTAATGTTTTCTGACAAATAAAGTTTCTAATTCCCATAACCGCACATTTTAAGTAAAATGATTATCATTTTATGGACTTGGGGTAGTTATGACGGTCAAAACACATATTATCGATTTAGCACACCTTGGCATGCACGACCTGGAACAGGTTGGCGGAAAAAATGCTTCTCTTGGAGAGATGATCAGTCATTTATCCTCAGCAGGAGTATCTGTTCCCGGTGGATTTGCAACCACTGCAGATTCATTCAAGGAGTTTCTGTCTCAAGATAATTTAGATAAAAAAATCTATGCAAAACTGGCTACCTTGGATCCAGATAATGTACAGCAATTAGCTGTTGTTGGAAAAGAAATCAGGGAAATGATCGTTAATACGCCATTTACTCCTGAGTTTGAACGTGCCGTGCGAGCTGCATACGAAAAACTATCGCAAACTATAGGCCATGAAAATTTCAGTGTAGCTGTTCGTTCATCAGCGACAGCAGAGGACTTACCTGATGCATCATTTGCAGGTCAGCAAGAAACCTTTTTAAACGTCAAAGGAATTGATGAAGTTTTGCTCTCAATCAAACATGTGTTTGCATCACTATTCAATGATAGAGCAATCACCTATCGAACACATCATCAGTTTGCTCATCATGAAGTGGCCTTATCTGCAGGTATCCAACAGATGGTGCGTAGCGATATGGCGGTAAGTGGGGTGATGTTTACCATGGATACTGAGTCAGGTTTTGATCAAGTAGTATTTATTACTTCATCTTATGGTTTGGGGGAGATGGTTGTTCAAGGAGCTGTCAATCCAGACGAATTTTATGTACATAAACCCGGGATTCAAGCGGGTAGACCGGCTGTTATTCGTAGAAATCTCGGTAGTAAAGCCTTGAAAATGGTTTACTGTGATGATCCCAGCAAGCAACAGCGAGTCAAAACCGTAGAGGTTGATGCAAAGGAGCGATTACTATTTTCTTTAACTTCAAGTGAGGTAGAAAGCTTAGCCCGCCAAGCCATGATTATTGAGAAACATTATGGCCGACCAATGGACATAGAATGGGCAAAAGATGGTGTAAATGGTCAATTATATATTTTGCAAGCTCGGCCTGAAACCGTAAAAAGCCGGGATAATAAACAAATATTGGAACGCTATACCTTACAACAAAAGGGTACAGTGTTAGCTGAAGGGCGTAGTATCGGGCAACGTATAGGTCAGGGTAAGGCAAGAATTATTAAAGATGTAAGTGAAATGGATCGTGTGCAACCTGGTGATGTGTTGATTTCCGATATGACGGATCCTGATTGGGAACCTGTAATGAAACGTGCTGCCGCTATTGTGACTAATCGTGGGGGCAGAACATGCCATGCGGCTATTATTGCACGTGAATTAGGTATTCCTGCTGTAGTTGGATGTGGAGATGCCACGAAAACCATACGTGATGGTGATGAAGTGACCGTCAGTTGTGCTGAAGGGGACAACGGCTATGTCTATGCTGGTTTATTGCCCTACGAGCAGGTACGTCTTGATGTAGAAACCATGCCTGAATTACCAATGAAAGTCATGTTGAATGTTGGAAATCCTGAAAGAGCGTTTACGTTTCAATCCATTCCTAACTCAGGGGTAGGTTTGGCTCGTCTGGAGTTTCTAATTTCCAATACTATTGGTATCCATCCGCGTGCATTACTTGATTTTGATCATTTGAAAGATAAGGAATTAAAACAATTTATTTCTGAAAAAACAGCAGCCTATAATTCTCCAGTCGAATATTATATTGAGCGCCTAAAAGAAGGAATTGCGACAATTGCTGCAGCGTTTTATCCCAAACCTGTAATTGTACGATTATCAGATTTTAAATCTAATGAATATGCAAATCTTGTTGGCGGGAACTTATATGAGCCGCATGAAGAAAATCCAATGTTGGGTTTTAGAGGTGCATCACGATATGTTTCTGAATCATTTGCAGAGTGCTTTGCTTTAGAATGTAAAGCAGTTCGACGAGTTCGTGAAGAAATGGGTTTAACTAACGTAGAAGTTATGATTCCGTTCGTACGAACAGTTGCTGAGGCAAGTAATGTAATTCAAGTTTTAAAGCAACATGGGCTTGAGCGAGGTAAGCATGGGCTACGGGTGATTATGATGTGTGAATTACCTTCTAATGCATTGCTGGCCAAAGAATTTTTAGAGTATTTTGATGGGTTCTCTATAGGTTCTAATGACTTAACTCAGCTGACATTAGGATTAGACAGGGATTCGGGACTAGTTGCTGCTCAATTTGATGAACGTAATGAAGCAGTGAAAGTCTTATTGCATATGGCAATTTCTGCTTGTAAAAAGGCGAAAAAATACATAGGTATTTGTGGTCAAGGTCCATCGGATCATCAAGATTTCGCTCAATGGTTAATGAAAGAGGGAATAGAAAGCGTTTCACTTAACCCTGACTCTGTTTTAGAAACATGTTTATTTTTGGCAAAGCAATAGCATAGATAGAGTAAATGTAACTATTCAATAAGCCTGAGCAAAAAAATCCTGTTCCGCAGCTTGTAGAATCCAGAATTTTGTGGATAAGCTGCAGGATAGGAGCATGTAGTTGGCGTGGACATTTATGAGTTATGTTAAATTGCTGAAGAGGTATTCGAATTCCAGACAATTTCCAAAAGAATCTTTTAGCGAGGTATAAAACAGTAATGCGGGGTTTAAAATGGTGGCTTCTAATTGTAGGAACATGTCCTGTTATGGCTTTTGCCTCTACTGGGGCTGATCATGTTGATCCGGTAGCATTTGTATTACTTGGCGTCACAACTATTTTTTTCTTTGCAATTATCGGTCGTTATACTGCAAGGCGTATAAATCAGCCCAGTGTTCTTGGTGAGTTGCTCATAGGAATTCTTATTGGCAATGTATTCTATTATTACGGATTCCCATTAGCAGTTTTATTACGAGAAGGCTCTTCAATTTTTGAAGCTGTTAAAGAAGTACTACAGGGGGTGCCATTAAATCAGGCGGTTAGTTCGGTCATTCCCAATGAAAATTATGCACAACAAGTTGTAGGTGCCTTAAGCGGCCCTCATGGATCCGATTTTCTTAAAATTGCTTATATTGTTGATATTTTCTCAAGATATGGGGTTATTTTCCTCCTATTCATGGTTGGTTTGGAGAGCTCGATCGAGGAAATGAAACATACAGGCCGTGATTCCGTTATTGTCGCTTTGATTGGTGTGATTGCCCCCATGTTATTGGGATTTGGTACAGTTTATTTATTGATGCCTAATGGTTCCTATCAATCCGATTTATTTATTGCAGCAACCTTGAGTGCAACGAGCATAGGAATAACTGCGCGTGTTCTTTCCGAAATGAAAAAATTACGCACCAGAGAAGCAAGAACCATATTGGGTGCGGCAATGTTAGATGATGTATTGGGCCTGATTATATTGGCTGTAGTCAGCTCCTTGGTAATTAGTGGGGCTGTAGATCTCATGGTTGTGTTGCGCATTATTGTAAGTGCTATGCTATTTTTTGTAGGTACTTTATTTTTAGGTCCAATTATTTTACGCAAGGCAATTCATTTTTTTCGTTTTCTTGAACCTTGGGAAGCAAAATTATTCATTTCCTTTCTGTTTATCATGACGCTTTCCTGGTTAGCTTCGGTGCTTCAACTTGCAACAATTATCGGTGCATTTACTGCGGGAATCATTCTTCATGATGACTATTTTGATGGTGTACCTTTGAGTCAACAAGAAAATCGCAGTATTTATCACTTATTATCCCCATTAGAATCAATCCTGGCACCGATGTTTTTTATTGTAATTGGCATTCAAGTCAAATTGGAAAGCTTTTATCATTTGAATGTAATTGTTTTGGCCACAGGTTTAATTATTGCTGCGGTGATTGGCAAATTAATTAGTGGATATGGGGCACGCACCCCAAATGATCGGTTACTAATTGGTATCGGTATGTTACCTCGCGGCGAAGTGGGGTTAGTTTTCGCTTCCATTGGCCGAACTTTAGGTGTTATTTCTGATGATTTATTTTCTGCAATCGTTTTAATGGTAATGGTGACGACATTTATTGCCCCTCTCTTATTAAAAATTCGATATGCCCAGAAAGATAGGAAAATAGCACATGAATAACACTTTATTACAGATAGAGGCCGAGGTAACACGTGCGTTACATGAAGATGTAGGTGATGGAGATGTTACCGCAACTTTATTATCTGCCGAACTTCAGGCTGAAGCAGAGATTATTTCTCGAGAGCCAATGGTGGTATGCGGCCAGCTTTGGGTTAATGAAGTATTTAATCAACTTGATAATCAAATCAAACTAGAATGGCAAGTTAGAGAAGGAGAATGGTTAGCGGCTCCATCTACTTTGTGTACTTTATCTGGCTCGGCAAGAAGCATTTTAACTGGTGAGCGCACGGCATTAAATTTTTTACAAACTCTTTCCGCTACGGCAACACAAACTTATCAATACGCACAAAAACTTCATGGTACCCAGACGCGATTACTGGATACGCGAAAAACAATTCCTGGATTAAGAGCAGCACAAAAGTATGCGGTGACTTGTGGAGGAGGTTTTAATCACCGTATGGGGCTTTATGATGCTATTTTAATTAAAGAAAATCACATTAAAGCCTGTGGCTCTGTTGCTCAGGCCGTTGCTTTGGCAAGAAAAAACAAAAAAAATGTTTTAGTTGAGGTGGAAGTCGAAACTCTGGATGAGTTATGTGAAGCAATTTGTGCTCATCCTGATCGAATTATGTTGGATAATTTTAGTCCAAAAATGCTTGAAGAAGCGATTAGAATAAATCATCCAAAACGTTGTACTTTAGAAGTATCCGGAGGCGTTACTCTGGAAAATATTGCTACAATAGGTCAATTAGGTGTTGATTTCATTTCTGTTGGTGCAATTACCAAATCAATTCATGCCATAGACTTAAGCTTACTTATTAGGAAAATTTTATGATGCCAATGATAATTTTTACGGGAGGAGGTACAGCAGGACATGTGGCGCCTAACTTGGCATTAATACATGAGTTTAGTCATAAAGGTTGGGAAATTGCATACATTGGTTCTGCCAATGGTATTGAGAAGCAGATGATCGAACCACTTAAAATTCCATTTTATGGTATAAGCAGTGGTAAATTGCGTCGGTATTTTAGTTTAAAAAACTTATTGGATCCATTTAAGATTGTACTTGGTATTGTGCAGTCTTTTTTCTTGCTTAATAAATTAAAACCGGATGTAGTGTTTTCCAAGGGTGGTTTTGTTGCATTTCCGGTTGTGGTAGGTGCGTGGTTAAACCGGATCCCTGTTGTTGCTCATGAATCCGATATGAGTCCTGGACTCGCTAATCGTCTGAGTTTTCCTTTCGTTAATAAAATTTGCTTGACTTTTGAAGCAGGAAAAAAGCACTTTAAAAAGCAAGATAAAATAGAAGTAACTGGTACTCCAATCCGTAAGCAGTTGTTTGCCGGTAGTTACGACCGTGGGCTTGAGTTATGCGGGTTTAATACAGAGAAACCTTGTCTTTTAGCTATAGGAGGTAGCTTGGGAGCAAGTTCTATCAATCGGAGTATTCGTGAGGCATTACCCCAATTAACCAAGGAATATCAAGTTATTCATATATGCGGAAAAGGAAAATTAGAGGCCTCATTAACTAATCGAAAAGAGTACAAACAGTTTGAATATGCTACTGAAGAATTAGCTGATTTATTTGCCGCAGCATCAATTGTTGTGTCACGAGCGGGTGCTAATTCTCTATATGAAATTTTAGCTTTAGGAAAGCCTCATATCTTAATTCCTTTACCAGCTGAGGTTAGTCGAGGGGATCAAATCCAAAATGCACGCTATTTTCAAAGGCTAGGAATTAGCCTAGTGATTGAAGATTGGTCTTTAAATATGGATACTTTACTGCAAACGTTACATGAACTGGAGACTAATAAAAAGGATATTAATAATAAAATCAACGCACTAAATATTAAGTCCGCTACGGAGCAAATCGTAGCTATTATTGAGGAGCAAGTTCATGTTCAATCCGCAAGCACTGTATGAATTCGTTTGTCACCAGTGGGAAGAGGAAATAATTCCTAGTTTATGTGATTACATAAAAATTCCTAATAAATCACCTCACTTTGATCCTGAGTGGCAGGAACATGGATTCATGGATCAAGCTGTATCCCATATTGCTGATTGGTGTAAGGCTCACGCTCCTAAAGGAATGGTGCTGGAAATTATGAGGCTCGAAGGACGTACTCCCTTAATTTTTATCGAAGTCCCTGGCGTAATTGACGAAACTGTTTTGTTGTACGGTCACCTTGATAAACAACCGGAAATGTCAGGATGGAATGAAGATTTGAACCCCTGGCGACCCGTGTTAAAAGATGGCCGTTTATATGGTCGTGGTGCAGCAGATGATGGTTATGCTGCATATGCCTCATTGACTGCAATTTGCGCTTTACAGAATCAAGGGTTACCCATTCCTCGTTGTGTTTTGATTATCGAAGCGTGTGAAGAGAGTGGTAGTTATGACCTACCTTATTATATTGAACAATTAAATGAGCGGATTGGTAAACCTAAGCTAGTTATTTGCCTTGATTCCGGCGCTGGAAATTACGAACAATTATGGATGACTACTTCGTTACGAGGAAATTTGGTCGGTGAATTGTCAGTTGAACTCATTCAAGAAGGAGTTCATTCGGGGGCTGCAAGTGGTATTATTGCAGACAGTTTTCGAGTTGCGCGGCAACTAATTAGTCGTATTGAAGATGAAGCTTCAGGAGAAGTGAAACCATCCGAGTTGTACTGTGATATTCCTGAAGAACGAATAAAACAAGCAGAGCAGTGTGCCCAGGTTTTAGGAGATTCTGTTTACACAGGGTTTCCCCTGCATGAAGGAGTTGATCCGGTAACAACGGATAGAAATCAATTGATTCTAAATCGGACATGGAGACCGGCATTGACTGTTACCGGAGCTGATGGTTTTCCTGCTATAGCAAACGCTGGAAATGTTTTACGTCCACACACCGCACTAAAATTATCTATGCGTTTACCACCTTTAGTAGATCCTAAAATTGCAGCAAAAGTGATGCAAGAGGTATTAACTAAAGAACCTCCTTATCGTGCTAAAGTGAGTTTTACTGTAGGTGATGGCTCGCCGGGATGGAATGCGCCTGAACTTGCTTCCTGGTTGGAAAAAGCTGCTGATGTCGCCTCAATGACTTACTTTGGAAAACCAGCTGCATATTTGGGAGAAGGGGGGACTATTCCTTTTATGGGAATGTTAGGTAAGAAATTTCCTGATGCACAATTCATGATTACTGGAGTTTTGGGACCTCAGTCCAATGCCCATGGTCCTAATGAGTTCTTGCACTTAGATATGGTGAGAAAATTAACTGCATGTGTTGCTTATGTACTTTATCATGTAAGTTAATATATTTTTAAGCAGCTGCTTTTCTCCATATGGAGGAGAGTGAAACTCCCTCACCCTAACCCTCTCCCATGATGGGAGAGGGCATTCTTGGCGTGTAGCACGTTAAAAGCACAGCAAAAACATAATGTCCCATTTTCCCTTCTTCCCTAGGGGAGAAGGTGCCCGTGGGGCGGATGATCCGAAATTTTTCAGTCACATTCAAGCAAAATTTTTGTTACTCCTTGAACTTAAAGCAAAAAAATTAAAAAACCTCTCGACAGGCAGCTCAATTCTTGGGATACTTTTTCCGGCTCTGGAACGAGCCACTTAGTCCAACAATTAGGAGAAAATTATGAAAGCAAAATTTATTGCTACTGTTTTGTCATTCGCAGTAGTTACTTTTTCTGCCCATGCAGTCGTTCCCAAAGAAACTTCTGTCAAAAACAAGCCCCCTGTGGTAATTCATAAAATTGATCTCAACTCGGCTGATTTATCAACGCTTACTGGCTCAGTTAAAGGCATAGGAAGAAAGCGAGCTGAAGCCATCATTGCATATCGTAAAAGTCATCATGGTTTTAAATCTTTGGAAGAGCTTGCTGAGGTGAAGGGCTTAGGCCAACGTTTTATGACTGCGAATCGAGATAAATTAAATCAGGTGTTTGTTATTAATAAAATAGAATAAAAGTCATAGTAAATTAGAGGATTACTTTTATGTCACTGTTGTATGCATTATTAGTACAACAGTGACACGTGAATTAAATTTTTTAGAGTACTTGTTCAGGTACTTTAATCGCTTCCAAATCAATTTTTAAATGACTAATTTCGCTCTTAAAGAATGTAAAACTTGTTGCTGCTCGAATCGGAATAAACCCCCTTTTATGATGAATTGCTTTAAGAAGTTTACCGATATCACTTTCTTTACCTTTTTCTTTATTCAATTCATCATTTATTTGTTGTTCAGACAATGTGGCTAATTTATTTTTGTCTTCAATCGACAGCTGATGGAATGCTGTTTCAATTGCCTCAATTTTCTTATGCGGATCAGAGGAGAAAAAACCAGCTCGTTCTAAAATTCCCTTATTTACTGTTTCAATAATGCCATTAATCTTTTCCAATCGCTTAATTTCAGTGAATATTTCTGATAAACCTTTTTTATCGTTACATTTAATTATTCGTTGCTCTATATTGCTTGTCTCTTCTGCATTTAAACGCAATTTTCCAAGGGCGATGCATAGATCAAGTTTTATTTTATCAGCGGGTAATTCGACTTGCTGTATTGAACTATTTGCTACGTGTAATGGTTGTTGGGCTTTAAGCAATAATTCTTTGAGTTGAACATTTTCTTGCTGCAAGAACTCTAACTGAGCTTTAAGATCCATCAAATCGGATGCAGGCTCCTTGATTTGCTTCCCTTCTTCTATTCGCTGAATTAATGAATTATATTTTTGTTGTAAAGACTCCAATTCTGATTTAAGTCGACTAGTTTCGGGGCTAACTTCACTTGATGATTTTTTAGTTTGTTGCTGTATCTCAAGTTGTTGATGCAATAATCCATTTTCTCGTTGCAAGACTTCTATTTGATTTTTTAGTTCAAGAATAGTTTGCTCGTGGTTCTGTGCAGAAATCAGGCTTCCTTTTAACTCTTCATTTTCTCTTTGAACATTCTGTAATTTGCTCTTCAGCTGTTCAAAAGCGGTACTCTGCTCTTGAAAAGCGATACTTTTTTGCTCTATTTCTCTTTTTTGCTTTTCAATGGTTTCTTTAGATGTGGACTCGACTTTTTCTAGTCGCTCAAGCTCTAAACCCTGTTCTGTAAGCTTGCGTCTTGCTTCATCAGCATCAAGCTTAACTTGCTCATATTCTTGTTGTAGGATTTGTAGTTGACGATTAGACTCCTCTAAAGTAATCATTCTTTGAGATAATTGTTCCTGTGTCTTTTGTAACTCTTCCCTAGAAGCAGATAGTTCCTTTTTCATTTTATCTAAAGCGGCTTGCCATTGAGTGCCATAAACTTTGATAAGTTGAGTAAGGGGCATGGCTTGTAATGCTGCGGCATTCTCAGGATCTTTATCCATGAGAGTTTTTCTAAATGCAGAAATATACCGGTTGATTTCCTCTTGATTGCCTTCTGGAAAACCAAGAGCTTCAAAAGTTTCACTAAGAACTTCTTGATGTTTTCTGGCTTCTGCAGCAAATTCTTTTTGTGCTTCATGACGGGCATTAGCTATTCCAAAGCATTGTTGACATAGATTTAGCGCTGGTTTTATATCTTTAAGAAACTTGTGTGCTTCTTCTGCCTTGCCCTTTTTTAAAAGAATAATATCTTGCAAGCTTTGCTCAATGGCTTTATGCATTGAGGTCCATCGCAAATCGATCCCGGAAGTCCGTGGTTGCTTACCCAATTTTTTTGCTTCAGCTATGTCTGCCTTCTCCTCTTCAGGTAAGATGCTAAAAGGAGTTCGCATGAAATCAACTAGGCTAAGGATTGAATCAAGGAGGTTATTTACTTTTTCTGCATACTTGGCTTTGAACATTTCCTTTTGTTTTTGAGGAGGTATGTCTTTAAATATTAGAAGTTTTAATATAGTTTTATGCTTTTGGGAGGGGGACCCATCGAGACTGTCAAAAAATTGTTTTGGTGTAAATTCTTGGGGAATTAATGGTTTAACAAAAGTATGCACTACCTCAATTTGTTCATCGCTTAATTCAACAATTGGCTTGTTATTAAGCGTTATTCCTAAACGTAAATAAGCGCCTAACAATGCGGATGCATCAATTGCTGCTTTGCCATGTTGAGGGATATGAAGTCGCTGGTCTCCTTGCAGGCTTATAAAATTAGCAATATTTTCCATTACCTTTGTATATTCGACGTTGTCTTTGCCTTTATTAGTCGCTTCTTTTAAAAATGAAAAAAGGTTGAAAAGAAGTTTACCCATTAAATCAGGTTCACCATGGGTCCACTGCGATAATTCATTTGATTTTAAACTGGTGGGCATAATAAATAAAAACCTTAGCTTAGTTCATTTATGTCAGGACAGATAGTATATAATATAATCAAAATGATTACAAAATATATTTTAAATGGAAAATTGAATCATAATAATAATTTGCATCAGTTTTAAAATTGTAACTTTGAATAAATAATTTATAATTAGTTGATTATTTTGATTGCTGGATGTACATAAATAGTATTTAAAGTTGTTTATTTTGTTTTCATTATTTATCAAAAATTGAAAATTCTCTTCATGTATAAAAATTCACTGTTTAATTTTAAATTGTTGTGTAAGAACTGTCGATTTTTATCCAAATTTAGTATAAAGTAGCGCAAAAAAAAGAATGGGATAGTGCGGCTTATGTTCAGAAAATTAAGGGGCGTGTTCTCCAATGATTTATCGATTGATTTGGGGACAGCTAATACATTGATTTATGTGAGAGATAAAGGGATTGTTCTAAATGAACCCTCTGTAGTTGCTTTACGTAATGAATCAGGACAAAAACGTGTTGCCGCTGTAGGCCTTGAAGCGAAGCGCATGTTGGGAAGAACCCCAGGAAACATCAATGCCATTAGACCAATGAAAGATGGAGTGATTGCTGACTTTTTTGTTACTGAAAAAATGCTGCAGCATTTCATTCATAAAGTTCATGAAAATAAATTCTTACGTCCAAGTCCACGAGTTTTAGTTTGTGTTCCTTGTGGTTCCACACAAGTAGAACGTCGTGCGATTCGCGAATCAGCAATGGGTGCTGGTGCTCGCGAAGTATTTCTTATTGAAGAGCCTATGGCAGCTGCTTTAGGGTCTGGAATGCCAGTTGAAGAAGCCAGTGGCTCTATGGTTGTGGATATAGGTGGTGGTACAACGGAAGTTGCGATTATTTCCTTAAGTGGAATAGTTTATCATCAATCCGTTCGTATCGGTGGCGATAAGTTTGATGATGCGATTGTATCTTATGTACGTCGTAACTATGGCACACTTATTGGGGAAACTACTGCAGAACGCATTAAGCATGAAATTGGCTCAGCCTTCCCAAGCCGCGATTTATTTGAAATTGAAGTTCGCGGCAGAAACCTTGCTGAAGGTGTTCCCCGTAGTTTTATTTTGACTAGCGCAGAAATTTTAGAAGCACTGCAAGAACCGTTATCCGGTATTGTTGGTGCAGTGAGAGCCGCTCTAGAATTAGCTCCACCTGAGTTGGCAGCTGACATTGCTGAGCGGGGTATGGTTTTAACTGGAGGTGGTGCTCTGTTGAAAAACATAGATACTTTGCTCATGGAAGAAACTGGTTTACCTGTATTAATTGCTGAAGATCCGCTGACCTGTGTAGCACGTGGTGGTGGTAAAGCTTTAGAAACCATGGATTTACGCGGCGGTGATTTCCTCTCAACAGAATAGTACGTATAACAGATTATTTAGTAGACGCGGGTACAGTTCTATAGGATTTGTGCTCGCTCTTGTCTTTTCTGTTTTTTTGATGTTCTCTGATTACCATTATCGTTATTTAGATAACGTGCGTAGTGGTTTTTCCCTTGTTGTTGCTCCTTTGCAATACGCAGTAGATTATCCTGTACGCGTTATTGGCTGGGTACAGTCGCTGGTTAGCGCGAAAAAAGCTTTAATTGCTGAAAATATGCAATTACGCTATCAGCAAACCATGTTGGAAGCAGAGTTACAAAAATTAATCATAATACAAAAAGAAAACTCACAATTAAAAGAATTGCTCCTTACCTCTTCAAAAGCAGACATGAGTGCAATGGCGGCACAAATTCTTGCTGTTGATACGAGCAATTCACGTCAGATAGTTATTTTAAATAAAGGAAAACGCGATGGCGCCTATGTAGGACAACCCGTTTTAGACGCTAAAGGCGTTATGGGGCAAATTGTTGATGTTGGTCCTATAACAAGTACAGTCTTACTTATTTCTGACTCTAAGAGCGCTGTTCCTGTGCGCAATAATCGCACGGGGGAGCGCGCAATTCTTGTTGGAACAAATGATATAGAGAAATTATCTTTAATTAATTTACCCAAAACTTCGTCGATTCATCCTGGCGATGTACTAGTTACTTCAGGTTTGGATAGGCACTACCCTGAAGGTTACCCTGTGGGGAGTGTGGAAGAAGTGAATAGCATCCCTGGTGAAGATTTTGTTAAGGTTAAAGTAAAACCTGTTGCACTACTTAATCGTAATCGGTTGGTATTGCTGATATGGCAAGATGCGGAGCAAGAGCAGTTAAATACACAAATTAATGAACGTTTAAATGCTAAGGAGACTATGTGATGAGAAATCTTCGCATACGTTTATTCTTGGGATTTATTGTTGCTCTTCTTTTGTCTATATTGCCTATGCCTGAATTAATCTCTGCTTTTAGACCTCCCTGGGTTTTATTACTCGTGCTTTATATAGAGTATTTTTTACCGGGTAACTTTAGACTGACTACATTACTGTTTGTGGGATTATTATTGGATGTCTTATTGGCAACGGTAATTGGAGAGCATTCATTTGCCTTGTTATTGGTGACCTGGATTGCTTCCAGCAAATCAAGACGATTTCAATTTTTTTCCATGATGCAGCAAATCTTCTTGATTGGATTCTTTTGTCTTTTATACCAATCGATTATCTCTTTAATTACAGCTCTTCTCGGTTTCAACTATAGTTTATTCATGCCTTTAGCTAGCGCATTGGTAGGAATGTTTGTCTGGCCATGGATTCGCCTGCTTGGTGAAGATACCTTGCTAAAACGTCTGGTTTATCGTTAAGTCGTCATCCCAAGGCAACGAAGGAGCCTGCATCTTGTCACTGTACTATAGCATGGAGAACCCTGGTTGAATTCCCATGCCGGTCGGGTTATTTGAATTGATGATGTATTATTCGGTACTCACCAGGTTGTAAATTCTCTAATTTCCAGTCACCAATTTGATGGCGAACTAATCTTAACGTAGGAAACCCAATTGCCGCAGTCATTTTACGAACTTGATGATTTTTTCCTTCTTTTAAAATAATTTCCAGCCAACTGGTAGGAATATTTTTCCGGAAGCGAATAGGAGGAATACGTGGCCATAATTGAGGTTCATCAATCAGTCTGACTTCGGCAGGTAAAAAGCTAATATCCTTAAGAACTAAACCTTTTTTAAGAGGAACTAAATCTAGTTCATTAGGTATGCCTTCAACTTGAACCCAATAATACTTCCGTTTATTGAATTTGGGATGGGTTAGCTGATGTTGTAGGGCTCCATGATTCGTTAATAATAACAGGCCTTCACTGTTTTTATCTAACCGTCCTGCTGCGTAAAACCCCGGTTTATTAATAAAAGCAGTTAATGTGTGTTCCGGAGCATCACCAGAGAATTGGCTGACGACACCATAAGGTTTATTCAATAATATAATTTCTGGCATTAAGCATGATATAAAACGAGTTTCTAGTCTGCTTATAGTAGGAGTTTTCCACATTATGGGCAATTCTAAAATTCAATTCATTGTTTTTGTAGGTTAATTCTTATACAATAACGCAAAAATTATACTTTATGGTGAAAATTGTTTATGAAATACACAATCTTGGTTTCTCTCTTTTTTTGTCAATTTACGTATGCGATGAATCATATTGTAATGGTTGGTGATGAAAAAGTTGAAATTAAGCACATTGTGGGTAGAGGTAAGACCTTTGTTCACTTACACCATAATGAACAAACCGCTTTAAAAGCAGCTCAGGCTGTAATCCAGAAGGATGGTGGAGGTCTTATTGCTTTAGTACATTCCGGTGGTCGCAATATTGTCTTTCATTTAAATAACCAACGTTATGAGTTTGATCCAAATCGAATTTTTACAGATAATGGGATCAAAAAAACGCTTTTGCAGTTTGGTCAATATAATCCGCAGGCACATCAGGAAGTAAATAAGTTGGCAAATAAAATAAAACAGTTACTGCCAAAGGGGAAAATAGTTGCTGTTCATAATAATTCAACTTATTCACTTAAAGATTATTTACCAGGAAACACTCTGGAAAAAGATGCACAGGCGATACACATGATTCCGGAAAATTATTTCCGTAATTTTTATTTAGTCACCAAAATTAATGATTTTCTTCGTTTAAAAAGCAAAGGCTACAATGGAATTTTGCAAAAACCTTCTGCAACAGATGATGGATCATTGTCAATATATCTTGCAAAAAATGACTATATCAATGTTGAAGCAGGATATGATCAACTTGTTGAGCAGATCAAAATGTTGCAACATGCATAGTAAACATTCAAGCATAGACAATTAAATAAAAATGGTACTTGGGATTCCAATCTATCACATGCTATCATTGCCTTTTCTCTAATTTTACGGAGTTGTCAATGACATACGATAAAATCAAAGTGCCTTCACATGGTGAGGCTATTACAGTTGCTGCTGATCTGTCACTTCGTGTACCTAATAATCCCATTATTCCTTTTATTGAAGGAGATGGAATTGGTGTTGATGTAACCCCGCCAATGATTCGAGTTGTTGATGCTGCTGTTGCAAAAGCATATGGCGATAAGAGAAAAATTGCCTGGATGGAAGTATATGCCGGCGAAAAAGCAACTAAAGTTTATGGTGCTGATCAATGGTTACCTAAAGAAACTTTAGATGCGATGAAAAAATATGTTGTTTCGATTAAAGGCCCCCTGACAACTCCAGTTGGAGGCGGAATTCGCTCACTCAACGTCGCTATTCGTCAAGAAATGGATCTTTATACTTGTTTGCGCCCAATTCGATATTTTACCGGCGTCCCAAGTCCACTTAAAGAACCTGAGAAAACCGATATGGTTATTTTTAGGGAAAACTCTGAGGATATCTATGCTGGTATTGAATGGAAGGCTGATTCTCCAGAAGCTAAGAAAGTGATTGAATTCTTAATAAAGGATATGGGTGTTAAAAAAATCCGTTTTCCCGAGAATTGTGGCATAGGCATCAAACCAGTTTCTAAAGAAGGAACGATGCGTTTGGTAAGAGCCGCAATCCAATATGCAATTGATAATGACCGCCATACAGTAACTTTGGTTCATAAAGGCAATATTATGAAGTTTACTGAAGGTGCATTTAAAGATTGGGGCTATCAAGTTGCACGTGATGTTTTTGGTGCCAAAGAATATGAAGGTGGTCCTTGGATGGAATTCAAGAATCCAAAAACTGGCAAGCAAATCATCATCAATGATGTAATTGCTGATGCGTTCTTGCAACAAATTCTTTTAAGACCGGAAGATTATAGCGTAATTGCTACACTTAACTTAAACGGTGATTATATTTCTGATGCTTTAGCTGCCCAAGTAGGCGGTATTGGTATCGCTCCAGGTGCCAATATAAGTGATGATGTTGCTGTATTTGAAGCAACACATGGAACAGCACCAAAATATGCAGGAAAGAATAAAGTAAACCCTGGGTCTATTATTCTATCTGCTGAAATGATGTTACGTCATATGGGATGGAATGAAGCAGCTGATTTAATTATCAAAGGCATGCAAGCTGCTATCGCAGCTAAAACAGTGACCTATGATTTTGAACGTGGTATGAGCGGAGCAACTTTGGTGAGCAGCTCTGGCTTTGGAGATGAAATAATTAAACATATGTAAATCGTATGGATGAAATGTAGCCTCAGTAAAATGCAATAGAAGTTAGGATTATTTCCAATTTTGTATTTTCATCAGAGGCTACTTCCATACCATTACAATTTAGACCTTAAATGAATGTTATCTAATCAATATGTTTTTGATTATTTCAAAGACTAATTTTTTCATTAAAAATAGATGATTTTACTGGCCAAAAGTGCGTAGGGAGTCTATAAAAATAGTATAGAGGTTGTATGTTATGAGCGGGCAAAATCTAGAGGAAATTGTAAGGCATAAAGTCGCTGAACCGGAGTTAAGCACGGAAAACAGACTGCCTAGAAAGTACAAAGTAGTGTTGCTCAATGATGATTATACACCTATGGATTTTGTAGTTGAGGTACTGAAGCATTTTTTTCACCTAAATGAAGAAATTGCCATTCAGGTGATGTTACAGGTTCATATCCAAGGAAAAGGCGTGTGTGGGGTATTTACACGAGATATAGCAGAAACAAAAGTAGCACTGGTAAATGAATACGCCAGAATGAATCAGCACCCATTGCTATCCAGCATGGAACCCGAGTAATTTGCTGTGGGCTGAAGAGGAGCAACGACAATGTTAAATAAAGAACTTGAATTCACCTTGAATTTAGCCTTCAAGGAAGCAAAAGAGAAGCGTCATGAATTTATGACAGTTGAGCATTTGTTGTTGTCATTGCTTGATAACCCAGCGGCAGGAAGTGTATTGCAAGCTTGTGATGCAAATATTGAAGCATTACGCCGCGATTTAATTGAATTCATTGATGAAACGACTCCCAGAATTCCTGAAGATGAATTGGATAGAGAAACTCAACCTACACTTGGTTTTCAACGTGTGTTGCAACGTGCTGTATTTCATGTTCAATCTGCAGGAAAAACTGAAGTAACTGGTGCTAACGTTTTAGCAGCAATTTTTAGCGAACAAGAAAGTCAAGCAGTTTATTTTTTACGTCGTGAAAACATTACACGGCTTGATGTAATTAATTATATCTCTCATGGAGTTTCCAAGTATCAAAACAATGATATGCACGAAAACATGAACTCTATGGAAGATGATATGAGCTCATCAGAGGGTAATGAATCACCTCTGGAAAGTTATTGTACGAACCTCAACCGACGTGCGAAACAAGGAAAGATTGATCCGTTGATTGGACGTCATGAAGAAATACAGCGTACTATTCAGGTATTATGCCGACGTCGAAAAAATAATCCATTGCTTGTCGGCGAAGCCGGGGTAGGTAAAACTGCAATCGCTGAAGGCTTAGCTCGACGCATTGTAGATGGTGAAATACCCGACGCGATCCGTGATTGTGTTGTCTATTCCCTTGACTTAGGTGCTTTGCTTGCTGGAACCAAATATCGTGGTGATTTTGAAAAACGGTTAAAGGCGGTGTTAAAACAATTAGGTCAACAAGATGGTGCCGTATTGTTCATTGATGAAATTCATACAATTATTGGTGCTGGAGCTGCATCAGGTGGTGTTATGGATGCATCTAATCTAATTAAACCCTTGTTGGCAAACGGTGAGCTAAAATGTATTGGTTCTACAACGTATCAGGAATACCGAGGTATTTTTGAAAAAGATAGAGCTTTAGCAAGACGTTTCCAAAAAATTGATATACCTGAACCTACAGTAGATGAAACTTTTGAAATATTGAAAGGGTTAAAAGGACGATTAGAAGAGCATCATGGTGTGAAATTCACTATTCCTGCACTAAAAGCAGCTGCTGAATTATCTGCAAAATACATCAATGACCGATTTTTACCTGATAAAGCAATCGATGTGGTTGACGAGGCAGGCGCCTATCAGAATTTATTAACGGCGAGTAAACGCAAGAAAATCATTAGTGTCACCGAAATCGAGAGTGTTGTTGCAAAAATTGCACGCATACCTATCAAGAAAGTATCTGCTCGTGATAAAGATACGTTACGTAATTTAGAACGTGATTTGAAACTCTTAGTCTATGGGCAAGATCAAGCGATCACTGCGTTAGCTTCTGCCATTAAATTAGGTCGTTCAGGACTTAGAGATCCCCAAAAGCCAGTAGGATGTTTCCTATTTGCTGGACCAACGGGGGTTGGAAAAACAGAAGTAACCAGACAATTGGCCAATGTTTTAGGCATAGAATTATTACGCTTTGATATGTCTGAATACATGGAAAAGCATACCGTTTCACGTTTAATTGGTGCACCTCCAGGATATGTTGGTTATGATCAAGGTGGTTTGTTGACTGAAGCAGTGACTAAAAATCCTCATGCAGTGTTGTTACTTGATGAAATAGAAAAAGCACATCCAGATGTATTTAATTTACTGTTGCAAATTATGGATCATGGTACCTTAACCGATACGAATGGCCGTCAAGCTGATTTTAGACATATTATTCTGGTAATGACCTCTAATGCAGGGGCAGGGGAGATGGTACGAAATTCCATTGGCTTTTCACAACAAGATAACAGCAATGATGGGCTTGAGGTTATTAAAAAGCAATTTAGTCCTGAGTTTAGAAACAGACTCGATGCAATTATTAATTTTGCTCCATTGGATGCTGTGACAATTGGTTTGGTTGTTGATAAGTTCATTATGGAGTTGGATGAGCAATTAAGTCATAAGGGCGTTACTTTCAACGTCGATAAAATGGCTCGTGAGTGGCTTATTGAGCATGGTTATGACAAAGTGATGGGGGCTCGTCCGATGGCTCGATTGATTCAAGAAAATGTAAAAAAACCACTGGCTGATGAGCTTTTATTCGGTAAATTGATGCATGGTGGACATGTCACCTTAAAAGTAAAAGACGGTAAGCTGCATTTTGACAGTCATGATCATAGAGAGGGTGTTTTTTAAATGTCATTGACTGTAATAATAATAACTAAAAATGAAGAGAGAAATATTAGAAGATGTCTCGAATCCGTACGATTTGCCGATGAAGTAGTCGTACTGGATTCGGGAAGTACCGATAACACAGTAGCGATTGCCAAAGAATACACTGAACACGTTTTCTCTACAGACTGGCCGGGTTATGGTGCCCAAAAACAAAGAGCATTATCAAAAGCTACAGGCGATTGGGTATTAAATCTTGATGCTGATGAGTCGGTCAGTGAGGAATTGCAGCAAGAAATCATTTTGGCCATGTCGTCGAATGCAGCCGATGCTTTCAGAATCGCAATTCAAATGTATTTCTATAATCAACCCTTAAAATATTCTTCTAGCCCTAAACGTCACGTTCGTCTTTTTAAACGTGCAAACGCCTATTTCAGTAATGACATTGTGCATGAAAAAATAGTACTTCCAGAGGGCACACGAATTGGGAAAATCAAAAATGTTATTATGCATCACTCATTTAAAGATGTGAGTCATGTTTTATATAAGATGAATAAATATTCATCTTACAGTGCAAAGACATACATCTTGAATAAGAGAAGATCCAGTTTTATTAAAACAATGGCAAGTACTTCATGGATGTTTTTCAGATGTTATATCTTGCAACGTGGTTTTTTGGATGGCAGAATAGGTTTTTTATTTGCAGTGTTTAATGCACAAGGTACTTTTTATCGCGGTGTTAAACAATTGTATCAAGACAGCAATATCGATCAATTGCCCAAAAGCACAGAGGAATTAATTTGAGACTGAGCTTGTTAGAAGGAATAAATAATTTACTAATACCAATGCTGCTTGTTTTGCTAGCGTTTTTTATCCCTATAAGTGTTAGTGTTAAGTCAATTTTAGTGGTGATTAGCTTAGTGGCTCTGGTGCTTGCTCCTTATTACAGACAATACTTGTATTATTCTTTTAATACATTATGGGCTCGAGCTGCCATTGGCTTATTTCTTTTTGTCATTATCGGTTGCTTTTGGTCGGAAGCACCGTTCTCATTGCAATACAATGTTATCGATAAATATTCCAAGTTAATTTTTCTGCCAGTGCTTGCTGTAGGCTTTATTAAACCCAAAACAAGAATCTGGGTTTTAAATAGCTATATACTAACCATGCTATTGACTTGCGTTCTTTCAGTGCTGAAGGACGAACAGTTATTAATGTTTCATTCCATAGATCCTGCTGATGTATTTTACAATCACATTATTACTGGGTTTATGGTAGCCTTGGGTGTTTATTTTGCAGCAATTTTACTATTACGCCCGAATATAAATAAAGGGTTACGAATTATCTATTTAATTATGGTTGTTTTGGGAACATATCAGACATTTTTTCTTAATCCTGGGAGAACAGGCTACATTATCTACGGTGTTTTAATGTCTTTATTGATTGTGCTAAAACTGCCTCTTAAAAAAGCTTTGATCGGAATTGTAGTATTTATAGGAGCAATGAGTTTAGCCTATACCCTGAGTCCTGTGATGCAAAATGGAGTTCGTATAATGATGGATGATATTAAGCTCTTGCAACGCAATCAAGCAGATACTTCTTTGGGGTTTAGAATTCAGTTTCATCAATATGCTCAATCTTTATTTGAAAAACATCCCCTGATAGGAGTAGGCACAGGAGGTTTTCAATACAGCTTTGCTCAAGAGCAACCTATACCTGCCTGGGGGAAGAAACTTAATGAACCTCATGGTCAATATTGGTTAACGCTTGCAGAACTGGGTTTAATAGGGATTGTTCTTTTTCTTTTTTTTATAGGCACGTTATTTGTTACTGCCTTCAAGCTTAAAGAAATGAAACCATTTCTTTTGGGGTTATTGGTTTCTTTTTGTGTGTTATCTTTCTCCGATACTATATTTTGTTATTCAACAATAGGTTACTTATTAATTCTTTTCAGTGCCTTGTGTTTTGGGGAGCTAATTGAACAACATCAAGAGTCAGTAGCCCAAAAAGCATGAGTAGTGAATAAGCATCAGCTCAGATAGAACGGATATGTTTTAAATATCTAATAATTGTACTGGCCATAGATGGTAAAAATGATGGACTGGTCCATTTCCTTGACCAACGCAATTTTCTTTTGCTGCCTGTATGGCATTAAATAAATATTTTTTTGCAATACTGCATGCCGAAACCAAGTCAATTTTTTGAGCTAGGCAGGCTGTTATTGCTGCAGAAAGGGTACATCCAGTTCCGTGGGTATTTTTAGAATTAATTCTTGGGCTTGCAAACCAATGAGTATCTCCGTTTGATCCTATTAACAAATCATTTGATTCTTCTGAGTGCAAAAGATGTCCGCCTTTGAGTAAAACGTATTTAGGGCCAAGTTCAAGCAGCTTTTGTCCAACATACAGCATTTCTTTTTCAGATGATGCAGTTGTTCCTGTAAAAGTAGATGCTTCTGGCAGATTAGGGGTAATCACAGTAGCAAGGGGCATAAGTTGTGTTATCAATGAATCAACAGCCTCGGGCAATAATAATGGGTCTCCACTTTTAGCAACTGTTACAGGGTCAATGACAACAGGAATATCTATGGCTTTTCTTTTAAGAAATGAGGAAACTAATTCAATGATTTCATTACTGAAGAGCATACCTATTTTTATACTGTCTGGTTTAATGTCATCAAATATAGCATTTAGTTGATCTTCTATAGCTTGCAATGGAATAGTGTAACAGTGTCTTACACCACATGTATTCTGTACAGGTAGTGCCGTAAGTACAGTCATTCCATAGCAACCTAAAGCAGAAAATGTTTTTAAGTCAGCTTGAATTCCTGCTCCACCTGAGCCATCAAATCCTGCTATAGATAAGGCTTTATATCGCATAACTAAATTCTCGTAATCGCTTTTGACATTGAAATCCAGTCAGGATCAAATAGATTATTAATAAATGTTTCTTTGAATGTGGCAGGCCCTTTGACTCGCTCGTGAGCCAATTGCCCGCATAAGCCAAAATAGGCAGTTGCTTCAACTGCAGCTTGAAAATGATTGGAGTGGCACGCAACAAAGGCACTAAGAACAGCAGTCATTGTACAGCCCATTCCAGTGATCAGTGGCATGAGCTTAGAGCCAAATGGCAGTATATTCTCGTCTACTCCATTAGTAATAAAATCCTCAGGACCACTAATTACAACTGTTTTTTGTGATTTTGCCAGCCTATGCGCGCTGTTGATTGCTTTAGTTACAGGATCTGAGCTTTCAACTCCTTTAGTACTTCCGTGAGCACCCGCTAATGAAATGATTTCACTGGCATTGCCTCTGATGACTTGAGCATAAGAAAATAACTCCATGGCTGCAGATGTTCGAAGTTTACTTGCTCCTGCGCCAACTGGATCAAGAATTAGTGGTTTTCCTATCGAGTTTGCTATGTTTGCTGCAAATCGAGCTCTGTCCATAAATCCATCATTCAAAGTGCCTATATTAAGATATACTGCCTGACTTATAGAGACCAACTCTTCAATTTCATCTTGAGATTCAGACATAAGTGGCGCAGCACCCAAAGCCAAAAGGCTATTCGCCATAAAATCCATAGTGACGTAATTAGTTAGGCAAAGTATTAAGGGTTTTTGCCGTTTTAGTAGGGTGAGGGTGGATTGTATTCGGTCAAGCATATGCGTTCCTGGCGAGCGATACTACGCAGCATGAAAATAAGCTGCGAAGTATATATCGGAAACCTACCAAGCTGCAATTTTCTCTCCTGGACGTAAAGAGCACTCTTCTGAAATTGATCCATCATTACATACAACGAATCCAGTTACGCTGTAGGTAGAAACAACGCCGCCTTTCCATAAGCAGCAACCACGAAATAATTGTAGATCCATTACGGCATGTGGTGTGCAATAACAAGTAGAGTAAAAACCATTTTTACAAACAAGACGACCTGCTGATGAATCACAATAGCTCACGCCGCCCATTTGACTACAACAACCGGAAATATACTGAGATTGGGCGTATGCTGGTGAAATAAGAAAACTTAATATACCAATACAGAAAAGAGTTTTAAGTGACCGCATCTTGATTTCTCGAATTATTTTTCTTTTTAGAATAGCATAGGGTCTGTTTAAATTTCTACTATCTTGCCCAAGCAGTCCTGATTTTCTGCAATTCGAAATTCGAAAATCGGGCATTGAGGTACAAGCGAGCAAAATGTAAACAACCCCGATATTTTATAAACCATTAGGTTGCACTTGAATTGCTTGTAACAAATTAGGATAAAGTACAAATAGATAACTTGTAGCTAAGCCAGCTAAAAGGCCAAATAAATGTGCTTCCCAGGATACCCCTTTATCTCTGGGAAAAATACCAAAGAAAATACCGGCAAAGTAATAGAGACTAATGACACCCAGAATTATGGTAGTTAATGTGCCGTTTTGATAGATATTACTAACTAAAAAACCCCAGTAACCAGTGATAAGTCCGCTAGCACCTACATGCAAACCAGGTTTAGCGAAACACCAAATCGCAATTCCGCTTAAAAGAGTAATCATAACGGTAACGACAAGAAAGTAGTTAAGCCCATTAATTAATATGAAATTACTTAAAACTACCAAGGGAATCGAGTTAAAAAATATATGGTTGAAATTTGAGTGCAAAAGCGGAGCAAATATAATGCCAGGTAAGCCACGAAGATGCCTTGGAATAATGCCCAGGATTAAGATTTTTTTATAGACCTGACTGACAAAGAAGAAAAGCCAGGGAATCAATAAAATAATTTCCAGAATTGGAATATTATTTTTTGTTTGGCTTATAATCCAACTCAGACTATTATTTAATTCTTCAAGCACTTTTTACTCATGTATTTGGGTTATTTCGCAAGTTAAATTACCTTGTGCCAAGCGTATATCGATTGTATCGCCAATATTTACTTGTTGGCTGGAAAACACTACTTTATTTTTTTTCGTTGCAATAGCATATCCTCTATCCAGTGTAGCCAAGGGGCTAACGGCATGCAAGGTAGATAATTGTGTTCTTAATTGATATTGGAGTTGGTTGATCTTATTTTGCATTAGCTGGATTAATTGTGCTGCGATTTTTTGTAAAAGCATTTCTGTTTGTTTGATTTGTGTTTTGGGATTTTGGGCATTCAAATGATTGGTGCACAGATGGAGCTGATGTGTTTTCTGTTTGATGATCGAGTATATGCCAGCAATCAATTGTCGCTCCAAATAATCGGTCGTTTGCCAATAACTGGCAATCGCTTTTTGTGGTGACGATATTTTGTCGATTAAGTGCTGTAATTTAACCTGATATTTTTGCAAAAATCGGTGCATTGCTTCAGACAAGCGAGAGATCGAATGATTTAATAATTTAAACAACTCATTACAGTCTGGCGTCACTGCTGTTGCAGCGGCTGTAGGTGTTTCCGCTCTATAATCAGCTACAAAGTCGGCAATTGTAAAATCTGTTTCATGGCCCACGCCGGATACAATAGGAATTGAGCTGTTTGCAATAGTTCGTGCCAATTGTTCATCATTAAACGCCCATAAGTCTTCAATGCTTCCACCACCTCGTGCAAGCAGAAGCACATCACATCGTTTTTCTGTATTGGCATGTTTTAATGCATTAATCAACTGAAGTGCAGCACCGGCGCCTTGAACTTCACTTGGATAGATGAAGACATCAGCTAACGGAAATCGTCGGGCCAGAGTGGATAATATATCGCGAATCGCAGCTCCGGTAGTTGAAGTGATAACTCCAATGGCGCGAGGCATTGATGGAATGGGTCTTTTTTTAATTGAATCAAATAAACCTTCGGAAGAAAGTTTGTTTTTTAATTCTTCAAAACGTTGATAGAGGGCTCCCAAGCCGGCTTCGGTAATTTGCTCCACGATTAATTGATAATCGCCCCGTGCTTCATACAGGCTTAACCTTCCACTAGCGACTATATGTTGACCGTCAAACAATTTGTTTGCAAGACCAGTGGCATGGCGGTTTTTAAAGTAAACACAACGAATTTGGGCATTATTATCTTTTAATGTAAAGTAAAAATGTCCGGAGACTGGTTTACTCAAATTAGAGAGTTCTCCTTCAACATGAACTGTACCTAATTCATTTTCAAGATAGCTTTTAACTTGTCGATTAAGTTGGCTGACAGTAAGAATTGTATTTCTTTTTTCCACGATCAATTTGTGCGTGCTCCATAATAATGAGAAACAAGATAAAATTTTAAACATGCATGGCTTGCAGAGTACCAAAATTAATTACTTCCATATAGTAATGAAAGAATTTAACTTCATTTCAACCTATCTTGGCAAACCTTCTAAGAATAAGCTATGATCCTTGCTTTAAAAATTAAGAATAAAAATAAAATGAACTCATTCCAAAATAGAAAATTAAGATTTTTCAGCTCATTTTTGTTTTTGCTTGTAACCATGAGTATGGTTGGTTGTGTCGACTTATCAGGAGGTAGGGCCTCTGAGAAGAGACCAATACCGAAGAGCGCTCAATCCGTGATTCTTAAAACACAAACTCAGAAAAAAGCGAAAACAACTACAAAGACGGTGAAAGTGAGTAAATCCCAACCTTATCATGGTGAGGTACATACCATGCTGGGTGGACTTGGGCTTTTTAGCACCGGGATGAGAACACTAAGCGATACTGTTACTGAAGAGTGCAATGTCCCAGCACCCAGTGATATGTGGTACAACGCAGGTAATGTTACTCGCTCAATAGCCACTTACTATCAAAAACATCAAATGCATAGGCCTATTATTTTAGTGGGACATTCTTTAGGGGCTAATGAACAAATTAAGGTTGCTCGTAATCTGGATAAAATGGGTATTCCTGTGGATTTGTTGATCACTGTGGATGCTGTATCTCAAACTATTGTGCCTCCTAATGTGAAACATGCGATGAATTTTTTCAAGCCTGGATATGTACCTATGTTTAGTGGTTTAAAGCTTAGAGCAGTGAATCCAGAGCAAACACGTATTGACAACATTAACGTGACTACGTTAAAAGGCATCGAAGTGAATCATTTTACTATTGATAAAGATCCCGTTGTACAAGCAATGATAATGGAAGAAGTAAAAAAGGTGTTGAGTAATGCAAATCAAGCAAAAGGGTAAAGAGAGTTGTCCTCGTGTCTGCATCATTGGAGCAGGTCCGAGCGGTCTTGCTGCAATTAAAAATTTGCAAGAAGAGGGTGTAACCGATATCACTGTATTTGAAAAAAACAATCAAATCGGCGGTAACTGGGTATATGACGAGAGGAATGATCATTCCAGTGTTTATGAAACGACTCATATCATTAGTTCAAAGCGTTGGTCGGAATTCGAAGATTTTCCTATGCCGGCGCATTATCCTGATTATCCATCACATACTTTGGTTTTAGATTATTTTAAAAGCTACGCAAACCATTTTGATTTAACTAAATACATTCGTTTTAACACGAATGTTTTGAAAGTAGAACATACGGATCTGGGTCAATGGAAAGTCATTTTTGAAAATGATCAAGGTACTCATGAAGAGTTTTTTGATTATCTATTGGTCGCTAATGGCCATCATTGGGATCCGTTAATGCCAGAATATCCAGGTGAATTTTCTGGACAGCTGCTTCACTCACATCAATATAAGAAAGCCTCTGTTTTTAAAGATCAACGTGTTTTGGTCGTTGGTGGCGGTAATTCTGCTTGTGATATTGCTGTAGAAGTAGCACGCGTTTCTTCGAAAATGTGTATCAGTATGCGTAGAGGCTATCACATTTTCCCTAAATTTGTATTTGGCAAACCAACAGATGATGCTGTAGCAAAAATGAGATGGATGCCTTCCTGGCTAAGACAGAAGACTTTAAGTTTTTTTGCGCGTATCTTGCAGGGGCGATATGCTAAATATAAATTAATGAAACCAGATTGCGGTCCTCTAGAAATCCATCCAACAATTAATACAGAGTTGCTCTATTTTATTCGTCATGGAGAAGTTTTCCCTCGCCCAGGAATTACTCATTTCGAAGGAAATCGAGTTCATTTTACAAATGGTAATTCTGAAGAGTTTGATACAGTGATTTTCGCCACAGGTTATAAAATAAGTTTTCCTTTCCTCGATAAAGAAATTGCTGACTTTAGTAATTCAACTAAGATTCCACTGTATCGTAAAATGATGCATCCGGACTTTGATAATCTCTATTTTATTGGTTTGTGTCAGCCTCAAGGATGTATTTGGCCTCTAGCTGATTATCAGTCAAAAATCGCGGCACGCATTATTATGGGAACTTTGAAGCGACCTGATAAATTGCATGAAAAAACACTTCAAGAAATGAATAAACCTCATTATCGATTTAAATCCCATATAAGACATGCTGTAGAAGTGGATTATCATAAGTTTCGCCGCGAATTATTGGATATGCTGGAAGCTTAATTGCAAAATTGTAGCCTGGGTGAAGGCAAAGCCCCAACCCGGGAACTCTGTGCCCGAATACCCAAGATTTCGCATATCCAGGTTGATACCATTGAACGTTCACCAAGATATGTTATCTCCAATATTCATTAGGATACGTCAGCCCAGAACAACTCACGTCAAACCTGAGCCTGATGTATCGTCACTTCTTACCATTTATTGACTCATTAATATGCAAGTTGTTTGTATGTAGTGTCATTCCCGCGAGGGCGGGAATCTATCCATCAAGTTGGTTTATTACTGTGTTTGTGAGATGTATTGGGAGTGAGCGATTAATTCCTGGATTCCTGCCGTTTAATTAGTGCACCCATTAATTTCTCAATATTGGTTACATGTGGGTTTTCCTGGAGAATCATGGCATTAGTTCGTTCTTCACAATATCCTTTTACTTCTTTATCCGGAAAAATATAAAATTTCTTCTGGTCTACTTCATGAACAATATGTTCTGCAATATCTATAGCGGGGCGTGAATGTGATAAAAGTGACTTTAATGCTTCATGAAAAGAAGAATTTGCACTGGCTGTATGTGACAACAGGGATGTGTCTGTAAAGGAAGGAAAAACAACTGAGACATCTACTGGTTTTTTCATACGCACCAAATCAAAATATAATGATTCAGACAATGCAAGTACAGCATGTTTTGACATGGAATAAGAAGTGGTTTGCGAACCTGTACATAATGCATATAAGCTCGCTATATTGATAATATGTGAATGAAAAGCTTGTTGAAATAAAAACGGAATAAAAGCCTGGATCATATGAATCATTCCATATAAGTTCACATCCATTACGCGTTGGATATGTTCTGAAGGCAAATCCCAGATAGGCGCTAATGAGCCTATAATTCCTGCATTATTGTAGATCCAATCAATCCGTCCTAACTTATTCTCAACCTGTTGTGCCAATTGTACGACGTCATCAGCTTGGGTTACATCACAGGCAATTGCCAAAATTTTCTCCGGGAAGAGGGACAATAATCGTTCGGTTTCTTGTTTGAGTTTAATGTCATCTTTATCTACCATAACTACAGTATTGCCTTGTTGTAAATTGACTTGGCTTAATGCTAAGCCAATTCCATTTGCAGCACCGGTGATTACAGCTACTTTCATTTTTTTTCCTTTTGCTATAATTTTTATAAATCATACAAACATAAGGGTGTTATCTTGAAAAACGACAATGAAATACCAGAGCCTTATGAGTATCCTGAGGATCCTGAAGAATATCCAATTGAACCAGAGCCTTATGAGCCGGATGAGCCTGGATATCCTGAGCCTGAACCATCACAACCATCTGAGCCAAATTGGGAGTAGTTGTTTAACAGGCGTTAACAAAAATGGTGGATGCTTTATAATTCGGATTAAGGTATAAGCCATAACCCTAAGCATCCAGATTTCCCGGGTTTTGCTTCGTAGCACCCAGGGTACAGGGGGATACTTATCCCAAGATTAATTTCTATTTATAAGCTGCTCCAGAGCTTTCCCTATATCTTTGGCCCTCATTAAACTTTCTCCAATAAGAAAGGTATTAATGCCATGAGATTGCATCAAATTTATATCTGTACGTGTGTTAATACCACTTTCAGTGATAGTAATTTTATCTTGAGGAATATATTGTTTTAATTGGATACTGAGTTGGATGTCTGTCTTAAAAGTATGAAGACTACGATTATTAATACCTATTAAGGGGGTAGGTAAGCGTAAAGCGCGCTCCAGTTCCTCGTGACTATGGCTTTCTACAAGTACTGCCAATTCCAGTTCGTGCGCTAATTGATAGAAATCCGTTAACTGAACATCATCAAGTAATGCAACAATAAGTAAGATACAGTCTGCACCTAATGCCAGGCTTTCATAAATTTGATATGGATCAAGAATAAAATCCTTTCGTAATACAGGTAGGTTGCAATGCGTTTTTGCCAGAGCCAAATAATCAGGATGACCTTGAAAAAAATCAATGTCAGTAAGCACAGAAAGGCAACGTGCACCATGTTGTGCATAGATTGTTGCAATTTCTTCTACATTAAAATCCTCTCTGATTAATCCTTTGCTTGGCGATGCACGCTTAATTTCCGCAATAATTGCCGGATTTTGTTCACTGTTCAGAGCAGCAATGAAATCACGTCGCTCCATGAGGGGCTGTTCTGCCAATACGCTTAATGGCTTATTTTTCTTGGCAAGAGCGACCTCTTCCTGTTTACGTTGGGCTATACGCTGTAACACACTATTCATGATGCGATTCTTTATTTAAAGTTTGAGTTAGTTGACTAAGTTGAGTAAAACATTGGCTGGCTTTTCCACTGTCTATAACGATTTTAGCTTGCTCCAATGCACGAATAAACGAAATACTTTCATGAGCGCAGTAAATTGCTGCGGCAGAATTTAATAAGACCATATCACGAGCGGCTCCTTGTTCTCCGGAGAACACCGCCTGAATCATTTCTAAACTTTGAGTGGGGGAATCAACAATAACTTCTTCTAAAGAGTGATGTTTGATCCCATAGTCTTCTGGATTAATTATCCAATGATCGAAGGATCCTTCTCGATACTCAATAACATCTGTAGGTGCGGCAATACTGATTTCATCTAATCCATCTTGAGAACATACTACTAAAGCTCGTTCACTTCCCAAGTGAGCAAGAACAGAAGCTAAAGGTTTTTGCCAATCTTTTGAAAATACACCAACTACTTGCTTTTTTACTCGAGCAGGATTGATTAAAGGGCCAAGTAAGTTGAACAAGGTTCTAATGCCTAGTTGTTGTCGTGCTGCACGTGCATGTTGCATGGCAGGGTGGTAGTGAGGCGCAAATAAAAATGCCAGGCCACATTGTTCGATACAGGTCTGTATATGCTGATCGGAAAGGCTTAATATAAAACCTGCTTGTTCTAATAAATCAGCACTTCCACTACGACTAGAAACAGAGCGATTACCGTGTTTTGCAACTTGGAATCCTGCTGCTGCTACCACAAAACTACATGCTGTAGAAACGTTAAATGTATTTTTGCCATCTCCGCCTGTCCCAACGATATCAATTAAGTTGGATCCTAAATCGATTGGATGGGCTAATTTCTGCATAACTTCTGCTGCAGCAATTAACTCTTCAGTAGTTTCACCTTTCATGCGCATGAGTGCTAAAAAAGTCGCGATTTGTATATCATTATATTGGCCTGACATACACGCGTGAATCACGGCTTGCATTTGTTCAGGTTTTAAATTTTTTTTCGCGATTAAGTGCTCAAACAGAACATTGGGTTTCATATTTTAAGAAATTCTCTAATAATTGCAGTCCATATTGGCTTAATATTGCCTCTGGGTGGAATTGTAGACCAAAAACAGGATATTGACGATGTGATATTGCCATAATTGTATCATTTGTCCATGCGTCAATTGCGAAGCACTCTGGAAGGCTTTGTTTTTCAACCATCAAAGAATGATAACGAGTTGCTTTGAAATGATTCGGGATGCTTTTAAAAATTCTTTGTTGATTATGTTCTATAGTTGATGTTCTTCCATGCATTATTTCTGAGGCGGGTATTATTCGACCGCCAAAAACTTGAGCAATGCTTTGATGTCCAAGACAAATACCTAAAATAGGAATAGTAGAATAAAAAGTATGTATTGCTTCCATGGAAATACCTGCATCATTTGGAGCTTTTGGGCCTGGTGAGATGACCAAGTATTGAGGACCTAGTTTTTTTATCTGGCTTATACTGATTTGATCATGGGTATAAACTAATACTTCTTGATTGAGGCATTGGAAATATTGCACTAGGTTGTAGGTGAATGAATCATAATTATCAATAATGAGCAGCATGTTAAATCAAAATATTGGTTGGTGACGTCGCTTGGGTGCAAAACGTAACCCTGGGTTTACCGAATATACATTCCTGGGCTCCGCTGCGCTGTACTCAGGGTACTTATTTATAAGGTGAAATCCTCGCCTAAATAAACGGCCCTAACTTGTTGGTTGGCCAGTATAATCTCAGGGGTTCCTTCACACAATATTTTTCCTTGGCTGACGATATAAGCTCGCTCACAAATATCCAGGGTTTCTCTGACATTATGATCCGTGATTAAAACGCCAATACCTTTATTACATAAATGTTGAATGATTTTTTTGATATCAATAACCGAAATAGGGTCGACTCCAGCAAAAGGTTCATCAAGAAGAATGAAGGAAGGCTCAATAGCTAAGGCTCTCGCAATTTCAACACGTCGTCTTTCTCCTCCAGATAAGGACATACCAAGACTTTTATGCAGATGTGTAATATGAAACTCTTGAAGCAGAAGATCTAGCTTTTCTTCTCGAGCCTGCTCGTTTAAATCAGGTCTAAGCTCCAAAATAGCCATGATGTTTTCTGCAACAGTCAGTTTACGAAAGACAGAAGCCTCTTGGGGAAGGTAGCTAATTCCCAGACGCGCTCTTTGATGCATGGCACTTAGTGTTATATCTTGGTTAGATAGAAGAATTTGACCTTCATCGCAGGATTGCAAACCAACTATCATATAAAAACACGTTGTTTTACCCGCTCCATTAGGGCCTAACAAACCAACGCACTCGCCATTTTTTATATGGATACTGATGCCGTTAACCACGGTTCGCGATTTAAATGATTTTTTTAGATTTCGCGCTTCCAGTATACTCATGATGGTTTCTTTTCTGGGTGATAAATAATAACAATTCTTTGGCTGTCATTACCGTGAGACAGAACATGTTGTTTCTCAGTATCATAACTTATTTTTGCAGCAGAAAAAGAGTTTTTTCCTTGTTCTACTCGAGCATTCCCTATTAACTCAATTAAATGGCGTAATGGATAATATCGAATGATATCTGCATAAGCATGTACGGGAGGTTTTTTAGGATCCGTTATTGTCCAATAGTGCGCCTGTTTTTCTTTAGTTCCATTGGCTATGGCAACAACTAGTTGATTTTTTTCATTTCCTATAGTCACCGCTTTAGAGGCTTGTAGATTTGTTGTTCCTTGCACCAATTCAACATTGCCAATATAGATTCCTTTATGCTCTTGTTGGCTTAAATCAGCTGAGTCTGCCATTACATGCATTACTTTTTCTTTATCTTCTGCTAGGGCAAATGCAGAAGAAGTGAACAAGAAAAAAAGAAGCAAACTGTAGTTAACCATTCGCTGGAACATAACTTCCTCTTGCTTGGTGCAATAACTCTACTCTTTTTTCATCGAGGTAAGCATTCATTCCGGTAGACTGAACAACGTTACCTGGTTGTTCGTATGTTACGAGCAAATCAGAACTTGCCCTCTTTTCTTTAGGGAAGTAGATTACTTCTTCTGTTTTTAAAGTACTTTCTTGCGTTCCTTTTTTTTGACGCACAACAACATTGCCAGTAAACGTGATTTGTTTACCACCTTCAAATGATTTGGCCTTGAGTGAGCTGATATCCCAGGGAGGCTGTTCTTCTTGGCTTACAATAATATGTGGATTTTGTAATAAATAGACATTACCTTTTTGAATATGCTGCATGAATGGAGAGGTAAGCACATTGGCAAGTGTCCCTTGTTGATTATACTGACGTACTGTAACGTTAGAAATAGTAATGTCTACTGAATTAGCCAGGGTTTCACTATCCAAGCGAATTCTTATTGCAGAGTGGCTGTAATACCATCCTGAACACGCCAGGATAATCAAAGTAAAAAACAGCCATACGAATTGTTTTGTCGCATTCATTATTTTAGATAACCTGCTATAGCTGAATCCATCTTATTCTGTGCATTAAGAATAAGGTCACATAACTCACGTACCGCTCCACGGCCTCCAGACAGTGTTGTCTGCCACATGGCAATTTCTTTAATTTGATGTACAGCATTGGCAACGGCAACACTAAGACCAACTTGCCGCATAATTGGAGCATCCGGCACATCATCACCAATATAAGCAAAGTGTTCATCCTGGAGATTTAGTTTACTTTTAAGTTGCTTGTAAGTCTCTTGCTTATCTAATTGATCTTTATAGTAATGAATAATACCTAATTGTTGCATTCTATGATCTACTACTGCATTACGCGAACCAGTAATAACGGCGACCTCAATTCCTGCAGTCATAAGTAATTTTAAACCCACTCCGTCATGAATATGGAATGTTTTCAGTTCATTAAAGTGGTTATCGATATATAAGAGACCATCAGTAAGAACGCCATCTAAGTCACAGATGAGGCATTTAATGTTCTTGGCTCGCTCAATTAATTTATTCATTTAGAAAACACCCGCTTTTAATAAATCATGAAGATGAAGAACAGCTATAGGCCGTTTATCTTCCTCAACGACGATTAATGAAGTGATACTGTGTTTTTGCATAATAGTCAAAGCTTCAGCCGCAAGCATTCCCATGGGAATCGTACGGGCATCGCGAGTCATGACTTCTTTTATTGGCGTCGTATTAATATCATATTGGCGTGTTAGAGTGCGTCGAATGTCACCATCTGTATAGACCCCAACAAGATGCCCTTTGTTATTAATGACGCAAGTCATACCCAATTTTTTATCAGTTACTTCAATTAGCGCTTCACTGACTGTTGCATTTTCATGAATAAGCGGTAGCTGTGCTCCTTGGTGACAGAGTTCGTCAATACGCAGCAAAAGTCGTTTGCCTAAAGAGCCTCCAGGATGTGATAAAGCAAAGTCTTCCTCATTAAAACCTCGCGCTTGCAAAAGTGCAATTGCTAGTGCATCGCCCATAACTAAGGCTACGGTAGTACTGGTTGTTGGGGCAAGGCCAAGAGGGCAGGCTTCTTGCTTGATACTAACATCCAAGTTAACATCGGCTGCTTTTGCTAAAGTCGACTCAGAATTTCCAGTTAGGGTAATCAAAGGAACTTCCAGTCTTTTTAGCAAAGGAAGTAATGTGACTAACTCTAATGTATTACCTGAGTGAGAAATGGCAATTACGATATCTTGGCGGGTAATCATTCCCAGATCCCCGTGACTTGCTTCGCCCGGGTGCATAAAAAACGAAGGGCTTCCTGTACTTGATAGAGTTGCCGCGATTTTATTCGCTATATGACCGGATTTTCCCATACCAGTAACTACGATCCGCCCGTTACAGGAGAGCAATAGTTCACAGGCTTTTTCAAACCGGCTATCAATTCGCTGGGTTAATTCAAAGACAGCTTGTGCTTCAGTTTCAATAACAGCAAGTCCAAGTGTACAAAAATTCATAGGCTATTTGATGTTTTTTACTTATTTTCCATTCTAACAAAAAAACATTTGAATAAATAGGATTAAATCGCTCAATTTTTTTACGGTCCAGTATAAATTATCAGGATACTCCAAAATGTTAATTTTAGTTTGTTGCTTTTTTTGCTCAGGATGCTTTTTAAATATTCGCAAAAAACTTGGCTATTATTCATCCTTAAAAAGTATCCTGAGCGAAAAAATCAAGCCCCCTAAAAACCTAGCATTTTGGAGAGTATCTTGGGTATACTTCTACTTTTGGCTATAACCGGAAAACAGAGCATGCCTGAAAATTGGGTTGAAATAAAAAATTTAATCTTCACTCGCGAGAGCCGTTGCATATTCAATGGTATTGATATGCTGGTTCAGCGTGGCAAAATTACCGCAATTATGGGGCCAAGTGGTTCTGGAAAAACTACTTTATTGCAGTTAATTGGTGCTCAGCTAAGACCTGACAGTGGCTGTATTCAAGTCAATGGTCAAGACATACATCAATTATCTCGCAAGGCTTTGTATGAGGCTAGGCGAAACATGGGCTTGCTTTTTCAGAGTTCTGCTTTATTTACCCATCTATCAGTGTTTGATAATGTGGCTTTTCCTTTACGGGAGCATACTCAATTAAATGAGTCCATGTTGCGTGACATCGTATTGATGAAGCTAGAAGCCGTAGGGTTGCGAGGGGCCGCTACTTTGATGCCTGCTCAATTGTCAGGTGGTATGGCCAGACGAGTTGCTTTAGCACGCACCATAGCTTTGGATCCTGAACTTATGATGTATGATGAACCATTTACCGGACAAGACCCTATTTCTTTAGGTGTTTTGGTTCGTTTGATCAAAAGGTTGAATGAGTTGTTGCATACAACCACAATTATTGTCTCCCACGACGTTGAAGAAACTTGTTCTATAGCAGATTATATTTATCTAATCTCTGGTGGAAAAATCATAGGCCAAGGAACTCCGAATGAACTCATTCAATCATCTGAGCCTCAGATCAGACAATTTATGCATGGAGAAGCGGATGGGGTTGTTCCTTTTCATTATCCTGCCAGAGCGTATATAGAGGAGCTATTAGATGCTTGAGTTCATCACACGTATGGGTAATCGTAGTTCACGGGTTTTACAAAATTTGGGAAACTCAGGCTTATTTCTGTTTTTTATGTTGTTCAGACGCCCGGGTATTTCAAAACTTTGGCCTTTGTTGCGTTATCAAATCCATTTTGTTGGTGTTTTGTCGTGCTTGATTATTGTTGTTTCTGCTTTATTTATTGGAATGGTTGTGGGGCTTCAGGGTTATAATACGTTGCAAAAATTTGGCGCTTCAAGCCAGTTGGGTCAGTTATTAGCCTTAAGTATCTCAAGAGAACTTGGACCAGTAATTAGTGCTTTGTTGTTTGCTGGACGTGCAGGTTCAGCTTTAACTGCCGAAATTGGTTTGATGAAAGCAACAGAACAATTATCAAGTATGGATATGATGGGAGTTGATCCTTTAGGAAGAGTTATTTATCCTCGTTTTATAGCGGGTTTTATTACATTACCTCTTTTGGCATTGATTTTTTCTGCTGTTGCTATTTTTGGTGGTTATTTTATTGGTGTTCACTGGTTAGGTGTTGATGCAGGAAGTTTCTGGTCCAATATGCAAGCAGCTGTGGATTTCCGAATCGACGTACTCAGTGGTATCATTAAAAGTTTGGTTTTTGCTTTTGTTGTAACCTGGATTTCTGTATTCCAGGGTTTTGAATGTGTGCCTACTGCAGAAGGTATTAGTCAAGCGACGACTAAAACAGTAGTTTATTCATCGCTTGCTGTATTAGGACTTGATTTTTTGTTGACCGCAATGATGATTGGAGATTGGTAAATGAGTAAGCAACGTTACGTAGATTTTAGTGTTGGCCTATTTATGTTGCTTGGTATATTGGCTTTGCTGGTCATGACAATGAAAGTAAGTAATTTTTCTAGTTTTGGATCTCATGACAGTTATGATGTAACGGCTGATTTTACCGATATTGGTGGCTTAAAAGTGCGGGCACCTGTTACTGTAGCAGGAGTTAAGATTGGAGAAGTAACCCATATCGAGTTACAGCCAGGAGAGCTTAATGCAAAGGTAACTATGCGTTTGCGAAGTGATAAAAAAATACCGTATGACGATGCTTCCGCACGCATTTTGACTGAAGGGTTGCTTGGTTCCAATTATATTAGTATTGTTCCAGGCTTTGAGGATGAAGGGGATAAAGAACATCCTTATTTGCAAAATGGAGACGTGATTGGAAAGACTCAAGAGGCAATTATTCTAGAAAATTTAATTGGTCAACTACTATTTAACATTAAAAAATAAGGTCAGAACATGAGAATAATAAAAACAATTTTATTAGTTGCCAGTGTGATTTTATCTCCGATAATGAATGCATCACAAAATTCTCCTATTCCGATGTTAGAGCAAACTGCCAACAACATCATTGCTACTCTAAAGGAAAATAAGGACAACTTGAAAAGCAATCCGAATATTATTTATCACGCTGTAGAAACAAATTTGCTTCCTATTGTTGATGTCGCAGGTATGTCACGTTCTGTTTTGGGAAGACAAGCTTGGACCAAGGCAACGAATTCGCAAAGAGCGCAATTTTCTAAAGCGTTTACGCGCTTGGTAATTCGTACTTATTCCAGTCCTTTGTCACAATACACTAATGAAAGCATACAATTTTTACCTTTAAGAGGCTCTTTGAACTCTCGATTTTTGCGTGTTAACAGTATTATTATTCGTGCTGAAGGTCAAAATATTCCATTGTCTTATAGTCTTGTTGCTAAAAATGGTCAGTGGAAGATCTATGATCTTAGTGTTGAAGGGGTTAGCCTGTTGCAAAGTTTCCGTTCGCAGTTTGCTGCCGCATTACAAAATTCCAGTATTGACGAAGTCATCAAGTTAATGGATCAAAAACAACTTAAAAGGACTTCCTAATTGTGAGTAGTGCTAATTTTAAACCTGGTGTTGATCTGACATTTAAGTCAGTAGTTGTCGTGCGAGCCAAGCTCTATCAGGCTTTGATGGAAGATAAAAGTGACCGATTTAGTTTGGATCTAAGTGATGTAAAGCATTGTGATAGTGCTGGTTTAGCATTGCTTATCGAAGCTAGAAAATTATGTAAAAAAAACAATAAGTTTTTTGAAATTATAGGTATGCCTACCGAAACTCAATCTTTAGTAGAGTTTTGCGGTGTGAAGGGCATTTTGGAGGCTGTGTAATATTTGATTGTTCTAATAGGAATGCCTACTTTTTAAAGAGCGGTTACTTTTTTAGGATTATAAATTGTAGCCTGGGTGACGGTGTGAGCCAGAGCCCGGGTTTTCTTTTTTATTTGGAATAACAGAATATTGGATGATGCATTTGTTTCATCTCAGATAGCTTTGTTGTCAAAAGTTGTATTTATTTCAATTTGTGAGCTAATTTTAATGATAAGTAATGAAGAAATCGAACAAAAATTTAAAGCCATCGATGATGTTTCTTACATCAAAGTGGAGGGGGATGGTTATCAATACCAGATAACTATAGTCAGTGATGTTTTTTTAAATAAAACAAAGGTCGCCAGACAGCAGTGGGTTTATGCGCAATTGAAAGAATTGATTACCACCGGCAGGCTTCATGCGATTAGCATGAAGACGTGGACAAAAGAAGAATGGGGGATGCAACATGGATAAATTATTAATAAATGGTGGTAAGGCACTAAATGGCGAAGTAGTTATTTCGGGAGCAAAAAATGCTGCTTTACCTATTATGGCAGCAAGCTTACTTGCAAGAGATCATGTCACCATTTCCAATGTTCCTCATCTGAAAGACATCACTACCATGATGGAGTTGCTTGGTCAATTAGGCGCTCAATTAATTGTTGATGAAAAAATGAATGTCCAAGTTGATGCCAATCAAGTGAATGAGTTTGTTGCTCCTTATGATTTGGTTAAAACCATGCGGGCTTCGATTTTAGTGTTGGGGCCTTTACTTGCTCGATTTGGTAAAGCAGATGTGTCTTTACCCGGAGGTTGTGCTATTGGAACAAGACCTGTCGATTTGCATTTAAAAGCATTGAAAACTATGGGCGCTGATATTACCGTGAAAAATGGTTATATCAATGCTCGTTGTCGACGAGGTCGCTTGCAAGGCAAACGTTTAATGTTTGATACAGTCACTGTTACAGGTACTGAAAACATACTTATGGCAGCAACCCTGGCTGAAGGAACAACAATTATCAAAAATGCTGCTCGTGAGCCTGAAGTGGTTGATTTAGCTAATTTTCTAATTCAAATGGGTGCAAAAATTTCTGGTGCAGGAACCTCAATAATCGAAATTGAAGGTGTTGAGTCTCTTTCTGGAGGCACCTATTCAGTAATGTCTGACCGGATTGAGGCAGGAACTTATTTGGCTGCAGGAGCTCTGACCCGAGGACATGTTACTGTAAAACGAGTTCGTCCTGATACGTTATTATCGCAATTATGTAAATTTGAAGAAGCTGGCGCAGAGTTAACCATAGGTGAGGATTGGGTAAGTCTTAACATGCATAACCAACGTCCACAAGCAGTAAATATTTCTACCGCACCGTATCCTGCTTTTGCAACAGACATGCAAGCTCAATTTATGGCAATGAACTCAGTTGCGGAGGGTTCCTCTACTATAGTTGAAACGATATTTGAAAATCGTTTTATGCACGTACAAGAATTACAACGCATGGGCGCGCAGATTCAACTTAATGGAAATACTGCAATAATTAATGGAGTTGAACGATTAACCGGAGCACCCGTAATGGCAACTGATTTACGTGCTTCAGCCAGTTTGATTTTGGCTGGATTAGTTGCTGATGGTGAAACTACTGTTGAGCGTATCTATCATGTAGATAGAGGTTACGAGCGTATAGAAGAAAAATTATCTTTATTAGGCGCTGACATCAAGAGAGTTTCAGACCGGTGATTACTAAAGAGGAATTATCCTTATACCTGCACCAACTATTGAGCTGTGAACGATATAGTGATTATGCTCCCAATGGAATGCAAGTTGAAGGTAAAGAGCAAATTCGCCGAATTTGTACTGCAGTGACCGCTTCTGATGAGGCGATCACTGAGGCAATTGCATGGGGTGCAGATGCTTTGTTAGTTCATCATGGTTACTTTTGGCGCGGTGAAGCACCAATGGTTATAGGGATGAAGCGTCAACGAATTTATAAATTATTGTGTAATGAATTAAATCTATTCGCATATCATCTTCCTTTGGATTGCCATACTGATCTGGGAAATAATGCCTGTTTAGCCAAATTATTTGAAGTGGACTTTGTTCATACGCACCGGGCAGGAGGTACTGATAATCTGATGTGGTCAGGAAAGTTAGCTCAAACAATGAAGCAAGTAGAGTTTACTGAATATTTAACAAAAAAGTTACGACGAACCCCATTGTTCATTGCAGGTAGTGAAAAAGCGATCACACATATTGCTTGGTGTAGTGGGGGAGCACAGGATTTTATCGAAGATGCATTCCGTTTAGGCGTGGATGCTTATATCAGCGGGGAAATATCTGAACGAACTTATTATCAAGCAAAAGAATTAGGTATTCATTATTATTCCTGTGGCCATCATGCTACTGAACGTTATGGAATTCAGGCTTTAGGTAATCATCTTGCTTCTCAGTTTGAGCTAGAGCATTTATTTATTGATAGTGAAAATCCTATATAAGCTAATTCCTTCAGCTTGATCATCATAAATAGCCAATATTTGAAAATGAATTGACTTAGATGTGCTACATTTAATAAATCAATAGTGATTTACCATATGTTACTCTTGTACCAGTAAGCGTCATAGGCTAACATGATTTAATAATCGCTAAAGGATTGTTTTAATGAGCAATTTTCGTTACTTTATGTTTTTAGTTTTTTTATTTTGTTCCTTTTCGAGTCATTCAAATGCTAATGAAAAGCACAATAAAGCTTTTCGAAATTTTTGGCATCCTACTTATCTAGGGGAGCGTCTGGATTATTGTACTGTGGATGGTAAGGAATGTGGCAAAATCGTAGCGGATCGTTATTGCCAAATGCTAGGTTACGATTATTCGAGCGATAATGAAATTGCCTACAATATAGGATTAACACATTACCTATCAACCAGTTCAAACTGCAAAGGCTGGCGCTGTAATGGTTTTATGACCATAGTTTGTGCTACTGGATTATCTCATACCCCTCCAAAACCTTATCATTATCGGGAAAAGAGTTTTGCTGCCCCTCGCTTTAATGATTATCGTGTGGATTGGTGCTATGACCAAAAGCAAGGTTGCGGTTCACGTGCAGCAAATTCCTTTTGCAGTCGTATGGGATATATACACGCCAAGCATTTTGTGAAAGAAACCCAAGTAAGTGCCACTAAAACAATCGGTAGCCAAGAGTTATGCTTTGGGAATCAGTGCAATGCGTTTAAATTAATCGTGTGTTATCGATAGTGAGTTATTGAAATCTTTCCTCGCTTTTGGAGGAAAGAATGATAATGCAAGTATATAAAACTTAAGGATAAGTTTATGAGTATTAATGACAAAGTTTTTATCATTGATAATAATGAAAGTCGTGGCAACACGTTGCGTACCATACTTGATTTTATTGGTGAATCTACTGAAGTCAATAAGTATAGCGAGTGGAAAGTGGCTGATATTGAGCCTAATGTTATACTTCTGGGAGCAAGTGAAGCAATACAGGAGACAATCAATGAGCTGGATGCTTTGGTAAACAAATTTCCCAATGTTCCAGTTATTCTCGTAGGCCAAAAATTAAATAATACTCAATGCCTCTTACGCAATGTTGTTGCTTGTCAAACGTTCCCATTTACTTATGCCCAAATAATGGAATCCTTGCATCAATGCCAAATTGCTAAGGAAGCAGTCAAATCTATTATTAGCAGCAATCATAAAAATCCTTTATTACGCAGCCTTGTGGGGAATAGTGTCAGTATTCGTAATGTTCGCAGATTAATAGAGCAAGTATCTGATACTGAAGCAAGTGTTCTAATTCTAGGGGAATCTGGTACAGGTAAAGAGGTTGTAGCACGTAATATTCATTCTCTGTCTTCACGAGCTACTAAGCCTTTTATTCCTATTAACTGTGGTGCCATTCCCGGAGAGCTGCTTGAGAGTGAATTATTTGGTCATGAGAAGGGCGCATTTACTGGCGCGATTACCTCACGCCAAGGACGATTTGAATTAGCAAATGGCGGTACTTTATTTCTTGATGAGATAGGTGATATGCCGTTACCCATGCAAGTCAAATTATTACGGGTATTACAAGAGCGTTGTTTTGAGCGAGTAGGTTCTAATAAAAGTATTGATGTGAATGTAAGGATTATTGCTGCCACTCATAGAAATTTGGAGGAAGCGATTAAAGAAGGGAAGTTCAGAGAGGATTTATTTTACAGGCTTAACGTATTTCCCATAGAAATGCCTCCTCTCAGGGAACGAGCAGAGGACATTCCATTATTATTTAATGAGTTGATCTCTCGCATCGAAAGTGAAAACAGACCTAGCGTACGCTTAATGCCGGATGCTATGGCTACGTTAAGTCAGTATAGCTGGCCAGGTAATATTAGAGAGTTAGCTAATTTAGTCGAGCGATTAACTATTCTGTATCCCAAAGGAATTTTGAGTGAAAAAGATTTACCACAAAAGATTCGAGGTGAATATAAGCCTCCGCATACAGAATCAGATACATCGAGTTCTGAACGAGAAGCTTTATTAGAAGCGATGAGTCAGGAGCAGCTTTCTGGTACAGAGGGTATAGACCTAAAAGAACATTTGGTAAAAACTGAGTTAGCCCTTATTAGTCAAGCATTACATGAGTCAGATTGGGTAGTTGCACATGCTGCAAGTTATTTGAATATGAGGCGCACCACTTTGGTAGAAAAAATGCGTAAATATGGTCTTACCCGTCCCGAACGAGTTTGAAGCGTTTCTTGAGTTAGCTATTTGGCAAGGTGTGTCAGATAATTCACATATATTATGTAAGTCCCGGGTTTCGCTACGCTTCACCCAGGCTACATTGTAATCAGTTAAACTACTTACTGTTTCGTGTCATCGGTTTTCGGTTCTTCTGGTGGTTCAACTGGTTGCGTGGATTCATTAGATGCGCTTTCTTCAACGGTTTTTTTAGGCTTAGCCTCTTTAACAGGCTCTACATTTGTTGTTTGCTCTGTTTTTTCCGTTTCCTCTGCTTGTTGGGCTCTATTTTCTTTATAGGACTGAACGATTTCACCAACACTTTTTTTGATATCTGTATATAACTTGCTTGTCATTGAAGCTAACTCTTTGAGATCTGGCAGTTTTGTTTTAAAGTCACTCATAGCTCACTCCATTATGTAATCTAAATTAATTATATACCATTATCTCAAATTCAGCTGTTGATTCAGTATTTTGAATATTAAAGCTTTTTATTATTCATCCTTATAATTCAACTGCTGAATTTAATTGGTTAACCCCAGGGTTGCATAAACCTCATTGCTGGTTTAAGCAATTTATTAGCTAGAGTAGCTTTGGGTGGCACAGTTAGTTTGAATGCTTTAAAGTTTGCAATTTTTTCTATCAGATAGTCATCACTTGTGCATAATTTATCGACGAGATGCAGAGCAAAGGCATCTTTGGCTAACCAATGTTCTCCTGTAGAAACTTTATCTATATCCAGTTGTTCGCGATGTTCAGCTACATAATTTCTAAAAGCAGCATGAATTTTTTCCAGATCTTCCTGAGCCTTTTTCTTGCCTTTTTCAGTATTCTCACCTAGCAATGTTAAAGTTCGTTTATACTCTCCGGCAGTTAACAATTCCACGTCAATATCGTGTTTTTTAAGCCAGCGATGGAAATTAGGGATTTGGGCTACTACACCTATAGAGCCAATAATCGCAAAAGGTGCTGCAATGATCTGATTCGCAACACAGGACATTAGATAACCGCCACTGGCGGCCATTTTATCAATACTCACAGTCAATGGAATATTTCTATCACGAATACGTTGGAGCTGTGACGCAGCCAATCCATAGCTATTGACTACCCCACCAGGACTATCCAGGCGAACTAAAACTTCATCTCCAGATTTTGCAATGCATAGTATGGCTGTTATTTCCTCTCTAAGTTGTTCTACCTGGGAGGCTCTAATGTCCCCATGAAAATCAAGAACATAAAGAGTTGGCTGTTCTTCTTTATTTTTTTTCTTTTTCGGCGGCTTTTTGCCAAGAACTTCTTTGTTCATTATGGATATGATATGATCATGATGCTCATTTAATGATGTGATTTCCAGTTTAGGCTTGGGTTTGCGGCTCATGGAAAAAAAACCTGCAAATATTATGAGAAAGGCAATCACTACAGTCACTGATTTTAAAAGAAACATACCGTATTGAGCTAAAAATTCCATCATTAACCTTTAAAAAATAAAAACAAAATTATGGCTCTCAATAAGAGAGTACGCAAGAGCTAGTTTAAGTATATTCAATAAGTTGTAGGGGAATGTAATATTATGCCTTCTAATGAAAGATTAAGACAAAAGAAAATTGAGAATTTGCAGTATGCAGCATTAATTCTCATCAAGCTGATAGATAATAAATTAAAGAAGGATGTTGAGAAAGAAGGTGTTTTTCGTATATCTGCATTTTCAGAACCAAGGCGTAAAGCCCTAGTTGCTGAAATTGAACAAGGAAGGATTGATTTCACTGAAATGACAATTCTGCAATGTGCACAAGTACTAAAAGCAATTTTGGGCACATTACAAGCCAATAACGAGCTCTTGTTTACAGCTATTGAATTAGGCACTTTAATCAAAGCGAAACAGAACAATGAAAATTATCTAGAAAAAATAAAACACATCTTGGAACAACGCTCAGAAATTAATCAAAAAATAGCCTTTTGCTTGTTAAGAATGTTAAACAATGTTGCCAATGATGAAAAAACCAAGATGACATCTGATAATTTGAGTCGAATGATTGGTCCCAATCTATTTCCAATGTTCGATAATAATGATTTAAGTTCCATAAAAATAATCGAGAAACAAAATGAAATTTGTTCTGATCTGATCACTAATGCTTCAATTCTTATCAAACCACAATTCTACATAGTCAGTACTCATTATGAAGCTCAAGTAAAAAATGCATCAGAAAATAGATTCCATCTTTTCAATGCAAAGAGTCACAAATTAGATGGTGATTATAAAAAATTTACTGGTGATTTATTAAAAAGCCAAATTCTGTTGAATTTTAAAAAACAACTTGAAAACGCTACTGCGCAGAATCTTGAGGAAGTAATAACAAAGTTAGAAAAATCGCCTGAGTATAAGGTGCTTGCTGCAAGTCAAGGACTTACAACCTGGGTTTTGAGCTTTTTTGTGCAATGCGATACCTCTTCTGTAAAAGCTTTTAGAGAGATGGTCGCAGAACGAAGAAGCGATCTGGAATTTGAAAAAACCTTGGAAATGAAATAACACTTGTTTTGTTTTTTAGTTCAAGTACTATTCTTTTATTAGAGTATAGCCCGAGTAGGGTAGCGGCACTGCTATTAAGTGAACTTGTTAGAAATATAGTCTATGTCATCTCCGCGAAGGCGGAGATCTATTTTTTAGAGTGGCTTAGCGCTTCATGTAGAAATAGATTTCCACCTTTGTGGGAATGACAAAAGTACTTGATTTAATGACTTAATGGTAGAGAAGTGCGGCTGAACTGGATATTATAAAGTTGAAATGGTTCAAAGTTTTCGCTATGCCTCATCCAGGCGTTGGCACCAACCCACAGTGTATTATTGACCTATGCTTGATGTGATTAACCTTGATTTTGATTATCAAGATAAGCCTTTATTAAATAAGGTGGCTTTTCATTTGCCGTCAGGGGGATTAATTCATTTACGTGGGAGAAATGGTGCAGGCAAGACGACTTTATTGAAATTAATCGCCGGTTTATATCATCCGCATCAGGGTGAAATTCAATTTCTAGGGCGAAATATAGACCAGGACCGAGCAACTTATCAACGCCATCTATGTTTTGTTGGTCACAAATCAGGGATTAATCCTAATTTAACGTTAAAAGAAAATTGTGTTTTTGATCTTCATTATACTTCTTCATGTTCACGTACCATCAAGAACGATGAATTGAGTAAGCTAAAAGAATTCGCTTCGATTTTTAAACTTGAACATCATCTAGATATCCCCTGCGGCCTATTATCTACAGGACAGCGCAGGCAAGCTGGTTTACTACGCTTGTGGTTCTCTGATGTTAAATTATGGTTGCTTGACGAGCCTTTAGTGGCGTTAGATGATAAGGCCATTACACAGATTATGGATAAAATAGCAGCTCATCGAAAGCAGGGTGGGGCTGTATTATTGACGTCGCACCAGCAATTGCCACTCAACTCCTCTGATTATGAGGAGTATTGTTTGTGATTTCATCATTTGCTTTATTTACCAAACAATGCAAACGCGAGTTGCTTATTCAGGTGCGTCAAATTCGTTTTTTAGTCAACTCCTGTTTGTTTTTTTTAATGTTCCTTTTTATGTTTCCTCTTACAGTAAAGCCAGAGATCATTTTGCTTAGAACTATAGCTCCTGGATTGGTGTGGATGGCGATACTCTTGTCTTTATTGCTCTCAGCAGAGCGCTTATTTCAACAAGATTATGAGCATGGGGTAATTGAACAATGGATTGTTTCTGGTCAGTCATTACCATTGCTAGTTAGTGCAAAAGTAATTGCGCACTGGTTATTTAATTTACTGCCGTTACTCATTTTATGCCCCTTAATTGCTTTATTGTTTTCATTAAGTTTATGGGAGACAGAAGTACTTGCGCTTACTATTATTTGCGGAACTCCCGCTTTACTTTTTCTTTGTGCCTTGGCTGCTGCGTTTGGTGTCGGAGTCAACCAAAAAGGTCTTTTGATGGCTTTGATTTTATTACCATTAACCTTACCTTTACTTATTTTTGGAAGTGGAACTTTAAATATTGCCATGCAAGGTTTACCAGTTAGCGCTTATCTGGCCTTGTTATCAGCAATATCGGTAGTTGCTGTGGGATTTTTACCTTATGCAATTGCTGGAGTGATGCGCATCAGTCATGTTGAATAGGAGCTGATTCCCTTTTTACTATTTTGGCCAAACTGTCTTGATTATGGATTTTGCGAATAAGTGGATACGTGATAAAATCCGCTTTTTTTGATTTCAATTATTCCTATGTGGAAATTATTATACCAACTGGCATCGCCTAAGTTATTTTATAATTTTGCTGGACGCCTTATTCCAACTTTGGCAGTAGGTGCTTTGGTTACGTTATTTGTTGGTATCGTTTGGGGACTGGCATTTACTCCGCCTGATTATCAACAAGGCGATGCATTCCGTATTATCTATGTGCATGTCCCCAGTGCGTTTTTATCGATGATGCTCTATGCTTGGATGGGGTTTTTAGCGGTATTGCTTTTGGTTTGGCGTATTAAGATAGCAGGTCTTTTGATTAATATTGTGGCTCAAATGGGTCTTAGTATGGCTTTTCTTGCGCTGGTAACTGGAAGTATCTGGGGAAAGCCCATGTGGGGGGCGTGGTGGGTTTGGGATGCTCGTTTAACATCTGAATTAATCCTTTTATTGCTTTATGCGGCGATTTTAGCGACTCACTATGCTATAAAAAGCAAAGAAGATGGAGATAAAATCATTGCCATCTTAACTTTAGTTGGAATACTTGATTTACCAATTATTCATTATTCAGTTTATTGGTGGAATACCTTACATCAAGGATCCACTTTGTCGGTTTTTGCCAAACCCAAAATTGATGGCAGCATGTTATACCCCTTATTGTTGACCATAGCGGGATTTATTTTATATTGTTTGTGGATTATTTTAGGGAAAGCACGCCAGGAACTATTGCTTAGGGAAAAAAGACAATCTTGGGTCAAGATTCAATTTGAAGGGGAAGTTAAATGAATCAGTTTTTAGAATGGTTGGCGATGGGAGGATATTCCATTTATGTGTGGCCAGCTTATGGTTTGGTTTGTGTTGTTTTAGTAATGAATTTATTAGGTATGAAATGGAAAGGAAAGCAAACACGCCAAAAATTACAACAATGGTTTAAGCGATAAAGATGACTCCAGCACGCAAACGCAAGATAATGATTCTAGTATTTACCCTGTCTATTTTATCCATTGCTGCAGCGTTGGTTTTATATGCTCTAAGACAAAATATTAGCTTGTTTTATACTCCAACCCAAGTTGTAACTGGTGAAGCGCCACGACAGCATAATATTCGTGTGGGGGGAATGGTTAAGAGCGGTTCCATTGTCCGTTCGAAAGAAAGTTTGAATGTCACCTTTAAAATAACTGATTTTGATAAGACGATTACCGTAACTTATAAGGGGATTCTTCCTGATTTGTTTCGAGAGGGGCAGGGTGTAGTTGCTGAAGGGCAGCTGCTTGATAATCAACATTTTCGTGCCTCACAAGTATTGGCGAAACATGATGCAAATTATATGCCGCCGGAAGTGAAAGCCGCTTTATCCAAAAAGGTACACTCATGATTGCAGAATTAGGGGTTTTTTCTTTAATTTTGGCTTTGCTTTCGTCCATAATGCTTGCCTTTGTTCCTCTTGTAGGGTTGCAACTAAAGCGCAGTAATTGGATGGATGCTGCAGGTACCTATGTGGTCTGCCAGTTTTTCTTTATGGCCTTGTCTTATTTTTTCCTGACCCTTTGCTTTTTAAAGAATGATTTTTCAGTTATTTATGTAGTAAGTAACTCGAGTATTTCCTTACCTTGGTTTTACAAACTCTGTGCAGTATGGGGCGGACATGAAGGTTCTATGTTGTTATGGGTCTGTATTCTTAGTTTTTGGATGTTGCTTGTAGCTTTTTGCAGTACGGGTCTCGATAAGGCTATGCGTACGCGCGTTTTAGTTGTTCTTGGCTGGTTAAGTATAGGTTTTATTCTGTTTTTACTGACTACCTCCAATCCTTTTTTACGCCAATTTCAATTTTTAAATACTCAAGGTCGTGATTTGAATCCATTATTACAAGATCCAGGGTTTCTATTTCATCCGCCTATGTTGTATATGGGGTATGTTGGTTTTTCTGTGGCTTTTGCTTTTGCTATAGCGGCACTTTGGGCCGGCAAGGTAGAAACCAGTTGGTCCAAATGGACTAGACCATGGACCTTAGCTGCCTGGTGTTGTTTAACTGCTGGGATTACTTTAGGAAGTTGGTGGGCCTATCGAGAGTTAGGTTGGGGAGGATGGTGGTTTTGGGATCCAGTCGAAAACGCTTCTTTTATGCCTTGGCTGGTAGGAACTGCTTTATTGCATTCTTTGGCAGTGACTGAGCAACGCCAACAATTTAAAGCGTGGACGATGTTGTTGGCCATTGCCGCTTTTTCTTTAAGCTTAATTGGTACTTTTCTTGTACGTTCCGGTGTTCTCACCTCGGTTCATGCATTTGCCGTAGATCCGCAACGTGGATTATACATATTGGGATTTTTACTATTTGTTATTGGCGGTTCTTTATTATTATTTCTTTTTAGGGCACAAAGCTTGCATTCAGGCAGCAACCCAAGTCCTTTTTCCCGAGAAAGTGCGTTGTTATTAAATAATGTTTTCTTAGTGGTAATTATGCTTACTGTTTTAATGGGAACAGTGTATCCGTTGCTTGTTGAAGGGTTGGGGCTAGGTAAATTATCTGTAGGTGCTCCCTATTTTAATGCGGTATTTGTTCCGTTGATGGTTCCTTTGCTGTTATTGATGGGAATTGGTATTCATTTAAGATGGAATAGTGATCGTTGGCAAGATGTGTTAAAGAAACTTTGGAAAATGGCATTTCTCAGTTTTTTATTTCCTTTCATTTTGTTGCTTACTGCTTCGAGAGAATTTGACATTACTGCCTTTATGGGCTTGATCCTGGCATTCTGGGTGATTTTAAGTACGACTCAGGCGGCTTACAGACGGATTTACGAGCGTGGTTTATTCCAGGTAGGGCAGGCTTATTGGGGAATGATTCTGGCACATTTAGGTGTGGCAACTACGGTAATTGGCATTGCGGTGTCTACAGCTTATGGTGTACAAGATGATGTGCAAATGGAGCCTGGAAAAAAAGTTACTCTGCAAGGTTACTCTATCGAGTTTATGCAGCAAGAACCATTATCTGGCCCCAACTATAAGGGAACCAAAGCGCAATTTAAAATAAATTATCAAGGTAAGACGAAGATGATTTACCCTGAGAAAAGGTTGTATACAATAGGTCAAATGCCCATGACGGAATCGGCAATTGATGTGACACCTTTTAGAGATATTTACATTGCCCTCGGTGAACCATTAACTAATAATTCATGGTCGGTAAGGCTCTATTATAAACCTTTAATTCGCTGGATTTGGGCGGGTGGATTTATGATTTTAGCTGGTGGTTTTTTTGCATTGACTGACAGACGATATTATCGAAAAAGACAGTCGGTAGCAGTTGGTGTTCAGGAGTTAAAAGCATGAAAAAAATAGGATGGAAGGTTATTCCAATTACTCTTTTTTTGCTGCTTTGTGTTTTTCTTTGGCGTGGTTTATCTCTAAATCCACATGAGTTACCTTCTGTTCAGCTGGGAAAGCCATTGCCTCAGTTTAGTCTACCTCAATTGCAGGCTCCGGGTTCCCTTATTAATTCCAATCAATTACGCGATCAGGTGATTTTGTTAAATGTTTGGGCCAGTTGGTGTTCGGCATGTATTGATGAGCAAGTTTTTATGTTGCAACTGGCACGCGAAGGAATACCAATTTATGGGTTAAATTATAAAGACAAAGCAACTGATGCACTCCGATGGTTAGAGCAATGGGGGAATCCCTATAAACTCGTTATCCAGGACCAAGATGGAAGGGTTGCGATTGATTTAGGAGTTTATGGAGCACCAGAGACTTTTGTTGTTGATAAACAAGGAATAATTCGTTATCGACATGTGGGAGTTATGACTCAAGAGGTATGGTTAAAAGAGGTTTTACCCTTGATAAAGCAGTTGGAGCAGACTTCATGAGAATAGACCTCATCTTGTTTGGATTTTTACTTTTTTTATGTTCATCAGTTTGGGCAAGCAGCATTTATCCTTTGGATTCAGCTCAAAAAGAAGCTCAGTTTAACCATTTACTCAAAGATTTGCGGTGCCTTGTTTGTCAAAATCAAGATTTGGCGGATTCTAATGCTGAGTTAGCCAAAGACTTGCGTGCTCAAGTATATCGAATGGTTAAAGAGGGTAAGAGTGATAATGAAATAAGTGATTATCTAACTGCTCGTTATGGCGATTTTATTCTATTCAAACCACCAGTTAAGGCGGTGACTTTTTTACTGTGGTTTGGACCTCTTTTATTTTTATTACTAGGATTTGTTATTTTCTGGCGAACTTGTTTTAGAACTCGAGAGAAGAAGCATACTTCACTTGAACTAGGTTAGTGAGTCATGGAGAGGGTTCTCGAACCCAGGTATTATTTAAAATTAGTGAGTTTCTTATGAATGAATGGTGGTTATTGGGATTATTAGCAGGTCTAACAGGACTGGCCTGTATGTTCATAATTTACCCATTCAGGCGTCATTTTATAGCGGGTTTGCTGCTGGTCCCGTCTATATTTTTACTCGCATTTGCTGGATATTTTTATTGGGGTGGTTTTGGTGGATGGCAAGAGCACGTTCATCAACTGAATTCTCAGGAACAAGCTAAAAAAATGTTAGAATCCGTAAAAAGTCCGCAAGAATTAATCGATAAATTACGCGCAAAATTGGATGACACTCCAAAAAGTGCTAAAGGATGGTATCTTTTGGGACGCTTATATACTAGCCAAAATAAACAGCAAAATGCTGTAGATGCTTTTGCGAAAGCATATCAATTTAATCCAGATGATGAACAATTCGCCATCAATTATGCACATAGCTTGTGGGTTCTGAATAATCAGCAATTTACCCAACAAATTACCGAGATTTTTAGTCAATTATTAAAAAATAATCCCAATCAGCCAGATGCATTAGCCATGCTTGCGATGGATGCTTTTGTGAGTCATGCTTATGAGGATGCCATAAGTTATTGGCAACGCTTATTAAAACTGGCACCAGAACAATCAGAAGAGGCTAATGCTATTCGGAAAGCAATTGCTAAAGCTGAAGAGCATATTAGATTAAGAGAGAAAAATCTGGATTGATGTTGGCATCTGAGGTAATGAAGGAACGTGCCTGAAGTGAGGCACGCTGAATTTTAAGAATAGTCAAGAGAGCTGGATTTCAAAGTGTATTCATGGATGGTTTATCAGGATAATCAAACTCCTTAGATGGTTCTTTATTTGAAAGGAAAAATCCTCGTTTGAACCCCCCGAAAGTAGGTTTGTCTTCTTTCTGCTTAGCTGCAGGAGTAACAACCGACGTTTGCTTTGTTGCAAGATCTTCTTTAGGAATAGCATTCGCTTCATGATATGCTTTGACAAAGCTTTTATGTTCCTCTTCAGAAATAATCGAATATTTCTGCAATACATCTAAAATGCTATCTAATTTACCCTCATTAATGGCTATTGCAAATTGAGCATGATAATGATCATCCTCCATTTCAAAATCGTCTTGATGATATAAATAATGATCAGCATCATCGCGATGTACAAAGCGATAAACACCCAACTCGTTTGAGCGATGCATAAAAAAATTATTGACTTCAGCACTAACGCAATTCATTTTAGAGAACAATAGAAGAAAAAGTAAGCTTAATTCATCTTTTACAGGAGGTAGGCTACTTTGTTGTAGGCTTGGTTTGGGATAAACAGTCAAGGTATCGTTATATAAACTAAGATTAACTTTTTTGCATAAATGGGTAAAAGCCTTAGGCATTGAAAACTCCTAATCGTTGGATTTATTTGACTAAAATATGCCCTAAGAGTTTATTGTAAAAACATTAAGGTTTTATTAAGAAAGGCCTAAATTTGCAAAGAATTCATCTAACTTATCAAAGCAAGACGCATCTGAATCAAGATAAAATTACAAAGAATGGGAAATTTATAATACTTATCTTTTTGATAAGAAACATGTTCTATTTGTAATGCAATTAATTTTAAATCTGCTAGTCTATAAGTAGGCATCGGAATTTTAAGGAGAAAATGATGTATAAGAGGGTATTGTTTGCTACTGACTTTGACGAAGTTGGTATTATAGCAGCGCATAAGGCAAAAAAAATTGCTGATGAGAATGGCGCTGATTTGATATTAGTTCATGTCGTAGAGCCCATTCCTGCATATGCATATCCTGGTTTTGCCGGATTTGCTGAGGTTGAATTATCTATTCGAGAGCAAGCCGAAAAAGAACTCAATGATTTAGGCCAAAAGTTAGGAGTGGATGCAAAACACCGATTTATTGAATTTGGTTCCACCAAAAATGAAATTTTAAGAATTGCACAAGAGCGACATATCGATTTGATTGTTACAGGAAGTCATGGAAAGCACGGTCTTTCATTATTATTAGGCTCAACAGCAAACTCTATTTTGCACGGAGCTCAATGTGATGTTTTGATTGTCCGCTCTGCTCATCCAGAAAAATCATAAAATGTATCTCGGGGCAACGAAGCGAAATTCAGAGAATATAGGAATCTTTTAAAACCTAATTTTTGCTTTTGCTTGCTCCTGGAGCTGGAACGACGCCTAATAATTTATTTTCAATCTTCTTATTATTTCTCAACTGGGCAGAAAACAAGTATACTACTAGGTTTCGAGTTACACGATTGAATTATTATGAAATTGTTGCGCGGGATTCAACATTTTTCTGCTTTTGATAAAGGTGTGGTAGCTACTATTGGAAATTTTGATGGTGTGCATTTAGGTCATCAAAATCTTATTAGGACTTTAAGAGCTAAAGCAAATGAATTAAAGTTGCCTTTAGTCCTTATTCTATTTGAGCCACAGCCCAGAGAATATTTCCAACAGGAGAAAGCACCTGCAAGACTCTCCAGTTTAAGAGAAAAATTAAATGCGTTACGCTCATGCCAGATTGATTATATATACTGTCTAAAATTTAATAGTGGATTAGCGCAAACATCAGCGGCAGATTTTGCACGTACTTATTTGTTTTCTACACTCAATGTGAAGTATCTACTCATAGGTGAGGATTTTCGTTTTGGCAAAAATAGAGAAGGCGATGTGAGCTTGTTGAAGGAACTCAGTTCTGAATATGCTTGCGATGTGAATATTTATTCAAATTTTTGTATCAACGAAAATCGAATCAGTTCAACACGAATTAGAACAGCTTTACAGGATGGCGAGTTGAGCATAGCTACCAAATATCTGGGTAGGCCTTATAGTATTTGCGGGCGTGTATTACATGGAGATGGACGCGGACGTCAGTGGGGAATTCCTACAGCAAATCTGGCTCTTCATCGGTACTCGTTACCGCTACAAGGAGTATTTGCAGTTCAGGTCCGAATTGCCTCCAAAATGGTTTATGGTGTCGCTAATGTTGGACGCCGTCCTACAGTAGATGGCAGCAAAAATATTTTGGAAGTTCATCTATTCGATTTTAATCAGTCAATATATGGCGAATTATTGCAGGTGTTTTTCTTGCACAAATTGCGTGATGAGGTTAAATTCACTTCGGTGGATGCTTTAATTGCACAGATTTATGATGATATTGCGGTGGCGAAAGAATTCCTCAAGAATTGTAATGAAATTACCTCTATATCAAAGCTAGGTGTAGATTTGAGTGCCGGTTGAATGAAAATCATTTTGGAAGGGCAGGGATAATGCGCGTTTTTCCAAAATGTTTTTCATACTAAGATGCACCCGATGCGAGCTATATCCTGATACGGGGTGAGAAGTCACCAAAAGTTTAACGATTTTGCAGAGCGAACTCTTATGGCAGAATATAAAGATACATTAAACCTTCCTAATACTTCATTTCCGATGAAGGCAAGCCTGGCTACCCGAGAACCTGAGGTTTTGGCTGATTGGCAAGCAAAAAAGGTATATGAAAAAATTCGTAAAGCCCGTGCTGGATGTAAGCGTTTCATTCTGCATGATGGTCCACCTTATGCGAATGGTCATTTGCACTGCGGACATGCGTTAAATAAGATTCTTAAAGACATTATTGTTAAATCAAAATCACTTAGTGGATATGACGCGCCATTTGTTCCTGGATGGGATTGTCACGGGTTACCCATTGAACTTAATGTAGAGAAAAAAATAGGCCGAGTTGGTGACAAGGTATCCGCTCGAGAGTTTCGTGCTAAATGCCGTGAGTATGCTGCCAGCCAAATTGACATTCAGCGAGAAGAATTTCAAAGGCTTGGAGTTTTTGGTGATTGGTTCAATCCTTATGTCACTATGGATTTCCGTTATGAAGCCAATATCGTGCGCGCATTGGGGCTGATGATTAAAAATGGTCATTTACAACAAGGTTTTAAACCAGTACATTGGTGTATTGATTGTGGTTCTGCTTTAGCTGAAGCAGAAGTTGACTATGATGAGAAAACCTCTCCATCGATTGATGTCGCTTTTTTTGCAGTAAATCCTGAAGAATTTATTCATTTGTTTCAAGTAAATGCAGAAATAAAGCCCCTAGGTCTTCCTATTTGGACAACTACTCCATGGACTTTACCTGCTAATGAAGCGGTATGTTTGCATCCTGCGATTGATTATTCCTTGGTCGATACTGGTGATGCATATTGGATACTCGCTACTGATTTGGTTGAATCTGCGATGGCTCGTTATGGGATGAGTCAATATACAATACGTGGCTCGGCGAAAGGAAAGCAATTTGAACATTTAAAATTGAAACATCCTTTTTATAATCGTTTTGTACCAGTGGTATTAGGTGAGCATGTCACTACCGAGTCGGGTACAGGAAGTGTACATACTGCGCCCGCTCATGGTCCAGATGATTATCTGGTTGGTAAAGCGTATAATTTACCTTTGATTAATCCAGTTAAAGGAAATGGTTGTTTTGCTGATGATGTTGAACTTTTTGCTGGACTTTCTGTATTGAAGGCTAATGAGACCATCTTAGGTGTTTTAGCTGAAAAAGGAGTCCTTTTAGCTAAAGAAAATATTAGACATAGTTATCCTCATTGCTGGCGGCATAAATCACCGATGATTTTTTTGGCTACGCCTCAATGGTTTATCTCTATGGATAAAAGCCAGTTAAGGGAACATATTGTCAAAGAAATTGATAAAGTAACTTGGGTTCCTGATTGGGGCAAGGCTCGTATTAGCAATATGGTTGAAAATAGACCCGACTGGTGCATATCAAGACAAAGAGCCTGGGGCACTCCTATGCCTTTGTTTGTACATAGCGCGACGCGTGAATTGCATCCTAATACACTTGAGCTGATTGAAAAGGTCGCTTTACTTATTGAGAAATCGGGGATCGATGCCTGGTTCGAAATGGATGTAAAAGAGTTGCTAGGGGATGATGCTGAGTTTTATGAGAAAATTAATGATACCATGGACGTGTGGTTTGACTCAGGAGTAACTCATTTCTGTGTTTTACAACAAAATAATGCTTTGGCTTTTCCTGCAGATATTTATTTCGAGGGCTCAGATCAGCATCGCGGTTGGTTTAACTCCTCGTTAACTACTTCCGTGGCCATGTATGGTGTTGCTCCTTATAAAACCGTATTGACTCATGGATATACGGTGGATGCTGAAGGTAAGAAACTTTCTAAATCCAAAGGAAATTATGTTGCTTTAGATCAATTGGTTAATCAACACGGTGCTGATATTTTACGTTTATGGGTAGCCTCTACTGATTACCGACATGAAGTGAGCATTTCGGATGAAATTATTAAGAGAAATGCAGATGCTTACCGCAGAATTCGTAATACAGCCCGCTTTTTGTTAGCTAATTTATTCGATTTTGATCCGGCAATTGATTGTGTCCAAGACAAAGATCTTTTGGAGTTGGATAAATGGGCATTAAAGCGCAGTCAACTCTTACAAAAAGAAATTATAGAAGCCTATGAAAGCTATCAATTTCATATTATTTACCAGAAGATTCATAATTTCTGTGCAGTAGATATGGGAAGTTTTTATCTTGATTTGATTAAGGACAGACAATATACCACAGCAAAAGAAAGCAAGGCCCGTCGTTCTTGTCAAACTGCGATGTACCACATTATTAGGGCATTCTCTCTTTGGTTAGCTCCCATATTATCCTTTACGGCTGAGGAGATAGGGCGCTATATACCTGGATATAACCAGGAATCAGTCTTTACTGAACTTTGGTATGATGCGTGGCCTCAAATTGATGATGTGAACATGATGGATTGGGATGAATTGCATTTAATCCGTGATGAAGTGAATAAGGCGTTGGAGGAAACACGTCAAAAAGGAGAAATCGGTTCTGCTTTGGCTGCAGAGGTAACTTTATATGCTGACGACAAAGTATTACCTAAATTGACTCGTTTGGGCGAGGAATTGCGCTTTTTATTAATTACATCAGGAGCAGCAGTTCATCCCATGAGTTCAGCCCCTGCTGGCTTGTCTGCTACGACATATGGTGTTTCGATTGCTGTTTCAGCAAGTAAGCATGAAAAGTGTGCTCGTTGTTGGCATAGACGACCCGATGTGGGACAAGATGTTCAACATCCCGAGCTCTGTTTACGTTGTGTTGGCAATATCAGTGGCCAAGAGGAAATGAGGCAATTTATATGAAAAAATGGCCATGGTTTATATTAAGTCTTGTAGTAATTATTTGTGATCAAGCAAGTAAATACTTGGTGAGTGCTTTTTTAACTCCCTATAAACCATTACCTGTTTTTCCAATGTTTAATCTTACTTTGGCTTATAATTCTGGCGCTGCTTTTAGTTTTTTAAGCGGTGCCGGAGATTGGCATCGGTGGTTTTTTGCCGTCTTTAGCTTAATAGTGAGTAGTATACTTGCTATCTGGCTGTATCGTACTGCGAGCCATGCTAAGTTACTTTTGGCAGGGATAAGCCTTATTTTAGGTGGTGCTATAGGTAATCTGTTCGATAGAGCATATCACGGTTATGTAATTGATTTTATAGATGTCTATTATAAACACCACCATTTTGCTACTTTTAACATAGCAGATAGTGCGATTTGTATCGGAGCTGGATTTTTCATTTTGGATTTATTGGTTAATAAAAGCAATTAATTAGGTTCTATTAGTATTGGCATTTCTTCAATGCCTTTTTTACTTAGAACTTCTTGTGCTTCTTCTTTTAGTTTCTGAAATTGACTGGCAATTTCTTTTTCTTGTCGTAGTTCATTGCTAATGCCTAATATTGCTTTGATTTTATTTAAACGATCTTCAATTGATTCCTCATTTAGAGCTTCTTTTAATTCTTTAAACATACTTTTATACGAAGATGAGAAAAAGGATAGGAATGCATGTCCCAGGGTATTTTCTTTGGTATGGATAAAATCTGACACCAATACAATTACACTCGATTTTTGACTCTTACATTCTTTGACCATATAGTTGATGCTTAATTGAAGTCCTTGAACATTCTCCTGAGCTCTAGCTATAGAGAAGTCCAAAGCGGCAATTTTTTTTGCTATTGATAAGTCAGAAGGTAAAGGAAGAACTGTGTGCCTTATTTTATTGCTTGCCTCATCAAGGAATAATCTAAAAGAGTCTTCCAAGCTTGTACAATCTACATGCTTCTTCAATCGTTCTATTTTTTCATGGATGCTTTTAAGCGATTGAATCATTTTCTTTTGCTTTTCCAAATTATTAATCAATTCCTCAATATCACTATTTATCTTTGCCAATGCATTTGTTGTTTTATGGCTTATAACATCGACAACCTCTTCTAATAAATCCCTTTTAACCTTTTTTAATTCTGCTAAGTTATTTAACTCATCTTCTATGCTAATAATGAGGTGATAAGGCTTTTCTTCATCCGGAATTAATTTGTGTCGTTCAATTTGAGTCTGAATTATTTGCAGAGGTTTTAAGGCCGTATCATTTTTACTCCTCAATATCTCTAAAGAAATCGTCTTACTTGGGATGCCTCCGATAAATTGAGGAAGGCCCCAACGTCCTGTCCACAACAATGAGATTGCTTGTTCCTGATAAGAGCCATGTTGGTATTTAAAATATTCGTTCCATCCCGATCTTTCATTTTCTGGTATATCAAGATCGATCAGAAGTTGATTGAATTTTTTTTGAGTATCATACTGGCTCCAAAATTGACTCATTAGGTCTTCGCTGCTTACTGAAGGTTGCTCATTTAATAATTGTTGTAATTGAGTTATTCGATTAAATTGTTCTTGAGGAAAGGTATTTATATTTTGCAGAATTTGCGCTTGTTGCATTTTTAAGTGATTTAATTGATCTTTAAAGCGTTGATATGAAATATCTTCTTTAGGAGCCAGTTTTTCTAATGGATCAACTAATTGAACTGAAGGTCTATTTTTATTTTCCAATTTGTTTTTTAATTCATTAAATTTATCAGTCAACAGGGCTTTTATGGCTCCCATTTCATCTTTATATTTTTTAGGTGTCAGGTATAAAGTTGTTAATTTTTCCTCAAATGAAGATAGGGAAGTGTACAGTGCCAATAAGATATCATGGCTCGTTTGTTCCCCTTGATTGATATCGTATTTTTGAATCCAGCCTTTCATTCCATCTATTACTTTATTAATTGCTTCTTGATTCAGTCTTAATCCTGTTATTCCCACCCAATTAAATGCATTGACCCAACCATTACTTAAACCAGATAAGAGCATATCTATAAAGGCAATTTCAGGATGATCTTTAGGTAAATTTTGTTTTCGTTCGATTGCTAATGCTGTTATAGCAAAAACTAAAGTCCAACTACGCTTTCCACCACTAACCTTGTCAATTTTGGCAGACATACTGCCTGTTTTTTCTTTCATTTCTTTGGCAATATAATTCAATTGCTGTGCAAGTGGTAACCTCTTACATTGATTAATAAAATCAACAAGTGCTTTTTTTATGCCTTCTTTGTAGTTATCAAATAAAGGATCGTTTTTGTGTTTTCCGTTATAACTGGAAAGAGTCGCTATTGTTTCATCTAAAATAGCGTCAGTCAGCATAGTAAATAGCCTATAAAAACTAGGTAATTAACCTATTATAGGCAGGATAACATTAAGGAATGCTTAGCCATAAGTATATACTTAAGATTAAATTTTGAACTTCTTAACAAAACCAGGACTTACGAAAAACTCCAATCTCTTTGTTAAAAAATGTTTTTAATTCGGTCATTTAGTCTATCTAAACTCCCTCATTAAAACATTTTTTGCCTCGACCTTGAGATTTTTCGTAAGTCCTGAAAACTTAAAATTATGCCAAAATACTTGTTGTGAGCACGTCCAGCTGTTTTGCATCAGGATTATGTATGCTCACTGCTGCTACAGAGGGCAAATTAAGAAAATGCTCTGCTTCTTCCCATTCAATTTCAGCTGGAAATAGCTTTAAGTGAGGAAGGCACTTATTCAATAGAGTACAAAAGGCCAGATCAGCGGGGAAGGGGCGGACGTGTGCAAAACCAAGGCTCATCGCAGCCATTGCTTCTGAAATCGTAGCGACTCCTGGTAAGTAATTGAATGAGTAAACATTTGCTGTTTGTGCAATTGCAGGTAAGTAACCAGGACTAGTAGCAAAATGAACACCTGCTTGATAGCAGTTTTCGAGTTGTTGTGTATCAATAACACCACCGGCACCAATTTTAAGAGAGGGGTATCGATCGATTGCCTGAGCTAATAATTTTTGATCTGTTGAATTAATTTCAACTAAATCGAAACCGGCTGCTTTAATTTGTTCTAACCGTTCAAACAAGAAATTGTCTACATCCAGTGATATAATCACAGATTGCTTTCCCAGTAACTTATCTAAGATCATATTGAGTCCTACGGTGATGTATTTTTTTAGTAAACTTTGGTTAAGTCACAAAGTTTAATGTTAGAAGAGTTAGTTTATATTGGCAAGTATATTTGTAATTCTCGTTTGAAGAAATTAGGGATATTAATTAGTTTTGCAGGAATGAGATACTATTATTTAAAAAGTACCCCAATCATCCAGATGGATATTCTTGAGGTACATTTTTTCTATTATGAACGGTTTAAGTATTGGATGTAGTATTAAATGGAGAAAGCGGTTGTGCCTGCTCACGCTGTGCCAATGGGCTTTCTTCACAAGTAACATTAGGCTTATAGGCTTCTTCAAATTCAGCCATATGTTTTAAGAAACTATTCATTGCTATCTCAGGAACAGGTGCTTTTTCTAACATACTCATGAGTTTTCGTTTTAATGCTTCTGGGTTAAATTTATCCAGTTCATTTTTTTGTTCTTCTGGCAAGTTTTTCTTAGCTTCATCAGTAAGAAATTTATCTAAATCTTTTTGGGCTCTTGGATCCTGTATTGTTTTAACTTTAGAAAACATGAAGCCCCAAGTAGGTTTGGGGTCATTACTTATAGTTTGTACAAAGGCAGCGGCATTAAATATCTGTGGCGATGGCGTAGGCGCAGGGGATGCCTTAGGTGATTGTGCAGCGGTTGGCATTGATGTGAGGCCTAGGCCAAACTTTTGAGTTGTGATTGTTGATCCTGGCGGCTGCATAGGTACATCAATGGCTGCTTTAAGCGCCGCTTGCTGCGCATTTGCGCGGGCAGATTGCATCAATGTAATTTGGTTTGCAACCATTAATTGTTCTGCTTTATTTACCGCAATTTTTGAACGAGTTTCTTCCTGTCGTGTTGTATTTAGTTCGACTTCTTGCTTTTTTACGTGTTGAACTACATTTTTTACACTCATAATCTCGGGTTTGGCTTTTTCAAAGCGTGCTTGGGCATTTTCTAATTTTGACGAATCATTTTTGACATCTTCCCAATTTTCTCCTTTATCAAGAAGAAAATACTTACCATCGTGTTTTACAAGTCCTTGGGCTTGATCTTTGGGAAGAGCAAATAATGCTTTGTCATAGGTTACGCCTTCAGAGTTTAACTCAGCATCAAAAAATACTTTCTCATTTCCCACTTTAGATTTGATGTCCTTTAGGCTTGCCAATTGCAGGTTTAAAGCATTTTGTTGATTCAATATCTTACGCGCTTCCTTTTCATTGCCTTTGTCTAATTCGTCAAACACACTTTGAGTCATTCTATCGATTTGTCTTTCGAGTGAGCTAATTTCCCGATCTAACATTTCTGGATCATTTTCAAAGGTTGGAGCAGATTTATCATATGCATTCAAAACATTATTATAAGTTTTATGCTTTTCATCTATGGCTATACTCTCATCTTCAAGCATACTTAGCTCATGGGTAAGGGCTTGTTCTTCTGCTTTAAGATTTTCTTGTTGTTTTTGAAAACTTCTAATGGAGCTATCATAATGCTCCAAAGTATCCTTAAGCGCATCATTGGTCTCTGGAGTCGTTTTTTTCTGAGCAGTTGGTTGATTGGGTTTTAGCATTTTCTCCTGTTGCATCTCAATTAACTCATTTTGAGCTTTTTTTGCTTCGGCTTCTTCCGCGAGCAGCCAATGAAATAGAAAACCTCTTCTTCGTTCCTGCATCGTGATTTCTTCTTGTATTTGCAGCTGCCGTTCTTCTTCAATGGCTCGCTCAAGAGCTAACTCAGTACCAATTTCATGGGTCACTGTTTCCCCTGCAGGGGATAATAAGAAGATCTTTATGTCTTCAGGATTATGTAAGCCAAATTGGCTCAGATCGATTGTAGAAGGATTAGGATCTGCTTGATTTTCAGGTGAAGAAAAACCAAGTGCTCCGCTGTCTATTTTTGATTGTATGGCAGCATCAAGTCTTTTATTTATAAGGGCGAACTCATCAGAGGTAAGATATTCTGTTAGGTTCTCTTTTGAAATTGACATAGATCTGTATCCTCTTACACCATATTAAAATTATATACGATATTGTTCAATAAATCACCAGAAACAAGTGGCTTACAAAGAGCACGTTAAATACTATAGCTGATTGTTTCCTTTTGCAAAGGGGCTTTTGAGTTACTTTTCGAATTTTTTACCGCTAATATGGGAGCATGATGAGAAATCGGCTCATGATTTTTTTCTTTTAAATAGGGTTCACTGCGTTTGTCCAGGAGAGTTTGTAAAAGACAGTGACTTTCAGAGTGTGGGATTAATTCATAACGTCTAGGGTCACTAGAATAATATTCCGCATCATCCAAAGTAGCGTGTAATTTTAGATCTTCTTTTGCAAATGCCCAATAATATAAATGACCACGTTGACTTTCTATAAACGATAACAAAGTTTGTTTTAATGTACTGGCTTGGTTATCGATCCAGTTGCAAATGGAAGTGATTCCTTTTGCACTTGTTGTAAACAAAAAACCAAATGAATGATCCCATACCTCGCCAATAGTGCAGATAATACTGCCTAATACATAGGCAAGAATACGTATTACAGGATCTAAAATGGTAAGGGCTATGCGCACAGAGAAAGAAATAAAATCCAAAATAGGCAAAATAAAGAGATTTTTCATTAATTGTAATAGTGGAAGGCACAAGGCACGAACCGTATTAATACAGAGATTGAGCAATGGATTATCAGAAAAGTGTCCGAATGGCCAGGTAAAACCATAAAGTGGTGATAATCTAAAATTGGCGATTAAATTATCTGATGGTGGTCTTGTTGCAAAGAAGAGTAATAATTCTCCTATAGCACTGATATTGCCAGGAATAGCAAGCATTTTAGTGAGTAGATTTGTAATGCCACGGAATGGTACATGAATAAATAGGGCACTAACTTCGACAAATGGAATGGTGAGTAGGGCTAGAGTAAAATCAGCAGATGCTGCAATAATTTGTTTGCTGAAACTCTTAAAAAGGAGTCCGCTTTTTTTCCAACCGTTAAGAAAACCCTCATGAAATCCATAATGATATCCTTCAAAAAATGGCGCAATACACAACTTTCCTAAAGTGACAACGCTTTTGCAAAACCATTTACAGGTACCAAGAAACCAATCATCACCAGGATGCATAATGGTATCATAAATCGCCGCGCCACCTTTTCCACCTAAAGCGGCATAATTGGTGTAAGGAAAATCCCCCATTTCATGGCCTAATGATGGAATTACTTTAGTTAATCCATAACCCAGGCTAAGTGCTAATGAAGCAATAATTGCAATCTCCGCTGGATCTTCTTTGAGGGTATTAAACGCTTCAACAAAAAATTTATCCAGATTTCCACCGGCTACGACACTTTGCCAGTAGGTCATTGATGCAGAAATCGCTTCAGAGATTGTCCCATGACTCATCCAGTGAGCTAATTTTTGTGTGGGTTCAATTCCTGCAATTAAACCATGTAAGTGTAATTTGGTTAAAATTGATTTAAGAAACTCTGGAGCAAGTACTGCACCACCGCCGTAAGTATATGCTGCCATTGCTAAAGTACCGATCAATGGATTTTGCTCACTTACATCGATGAAAAAGCTGGCGATATGTCGTATTATTTCTAAGAACCGATGACACGGATTATCATAAGCAGGGTGGCTTGGTGGATGATTGGGTCGAGCAATGATATAAGGGCTGATGCTAATCTGCTCTTTAATGAATTCTTCCAAAGTTTGGCCATTAGCTAAAAGACCTTTATTTTCCAAAGCTAATCTTAGTGAATTCCTTACTTTGCTGTTTTTGCTTTGTTGTTCTTTAAGCTCATCGGATTTTGGAATGTGTGTGTCATGAATATGATTGAAAAAATCATCACGTAGATCATGGATAATAAAGTGGCGCATACTTTTGTAGAATTTATGAAAAAACCTGGGGATACGTGAAATAAACGCATCAAGTCTGAGACTAACTCGCTCTGGTAAGTAGAGATGACGTTTACTGATTTGTCCTAAAGTATATAAATCCTGACCTTCTGGCAAAGGGTAGAAGAGCCCATCATGAACAAAATAGCGTAATCTCATTATTTTGTTTTCCTGCCTGATTAGGATAAGCTCTTCATCAGCAATAATTATCGAACTACCATGTGGTAGTCTACTGATCATTTTATCCGCTTTTTTTGGGTTTTGAGCAAGTATAGGTTTGCTGGTGCTGTTGATGCGTTTGCTGATTAGGGTTTGTAAATCGGAGTAACCTTTTTGTGGAAATCCTTGTAGCTTATAGTAGGGTGTGATTTTCGTTATAGTCAGACCGTCTAATCGTTGTACTACTTCTGTTTTGTGTTCCGGTTTCGTATCTATTGCTAGATAATTGATCCAATCATGGCCATCTCGCCATAATTTATTAAAAAATGCCGCTAGTTGTGCAAATCGATTTGCAGGGATATTGCTCAGGTTTGCTGCAGGAGATAATTTGTAATAGTCACTAATCGCTCTTAATGCATCATCCAAATCTTTGCTGCTATGCCCTATATGAAGCTCGCTATCCCACACCAGGCATGGTTGTTTTTCTTCATGATTTTTTACAACATGGCTAAAGTCCATTTGATCTTGTCGCGACACAGAATAGACACGATTAAAAGAATAATGTTGTGCCATTTTATGAGCTTCATAAAGTATGTTTCCCAAGGTGCCTTCGGATATCAGTGGTGAAGTTGCTAACAAGCGGTTTTGATCGGAACAATAGCCGATAATTTTGATCACTTGTTTTCTCAGTGCTTCATGGCCTTCGTGATCCTGACTGGTTAATCTCCGCTCTCTTTTTAGCAATTTTTTTAAAGAATCAATGCATTCATTAGCAAGCAGCAGTTTTTGTTCTTGTGCAGAAGTGAGTGGCTGGCTGTAACTTGCTGCACGTATGCGGTAGCGATGAATTTTACTAATAACATTTGCTACTAATGAAGAAGAGCGATCTCCTGGAAGCAGTTGAATTACCTCTGCCTTGTAGGTAAATAACATCAGCTGCACTGTTTTTTTATCATGATTGGCGATTAAGCGCAGCCTATCTCCCCCTGGAAGGAGGTATTCCATATTATAATGACCGTATACTACTGTTCCTGCTTCGCTGCTAAATGGACTTCCTGTTATGGTAGGCAGTGCTTGATGGCTAGAGGGTGTAATGGCTAAGGGAACGATAAGTTGAGTGTGGCCTTTCGATGTTACAAAATAAGACATTGGAACTATCCTTTGTTCACATACTGCACAGGATACTTGGTTTTTTGGTGAAATATCAAGTAGAAACACTACAAATCTGGATATTTTATAGTGTCACTGATAAAATGTTTTAAAAATAAACAGGAATATATTTTAATGATTAGTTATTGTGGTTATATCGCTTTAGTTGGCAGGCCTAATGTAGGTAAATCAACACTTCTTAATTGCATTATGCAGCAAAAAGTAAGTATTACCTCAAGAAAGCCACAAACAACTCGGCACAGTATTTTGGGGATACGTACTGAAGGTGATTATCAATTTGTTTATGTAGATACCCCTGGAATTCACCAGGGAACTAAAAAAGCAATGAATCGCATGATGAATAAAACTGCGATTAGCGTCTTGCGTGATGTTGATGTAATTGCTTTTTTAGTTGATGGAACGCATTGGCAAGAAGAAGATGAATACGTTTTGAATTTAGTAAAACAAGCCAAAGTACCTTGTATTCTAGTCGTGAATAAAGTGGATAAAATTGATGATAAAGCTCAGTTGTTACCCTGGATAGAGCAAATAAGTCAAAAACATGAATTTGCAGCAATTATTCCAATATCAGCAAAAACAGGGGTACAGGTCGATGAATTGCAAGAAAAATTGCAGAATTATTTGCCTGAGGGGCCTCATTTATTTCCAGATGATCAATTGACCGATCGGCCCATAAAATTCTTATGTGCGGAATTACTGCGTGAAAAAATTTTCCGCTTTTGCGGACAAGAATTACCTTATTCTGTTACTGTAGACATTGAATCATATAAGGATGAAGGCGCGCTCGTACGTATTCACGCACTGATTCTCGTCGATAAAGACAATCACAAACGAATGATCATTGGTGATAAGGGACAAAAATTAAAGGAAATGGCAACGAATGCGCGAGTGGATATGGAAAAACTGTTAGGTAAGAAAGTATTCTTACAGTGCTGGTGTAAGGTAAAATCAGGCTGGTCGGATGACGAGCGTATATTAAAACAATTAGGTTATGACAACTAGGACAATAGCAGCTTGGTTTTTACACAAACAATGGTCTGGGGATACCAGTGCCCAAGTCAGTTTTTTTACACGTGAGCTAGGAGTTATACAATGCCTTTACAAGGGCGGGCGTACCCCTAAAAAGCAAGCCCTTTTGCAACCTTTTACTCCGTTATGGATCAATCTTGTCGAGCGCCGTGAGCGATATTATGCACAAACTGTTGAAAGTACCTCGCCATCACTTCAACTATCAGGCGGCTCACTTTTCGCAGGTTTATATATAAACGAAATTCTTTATTATGCGCTAAGTCGCAATTATTCTGACTCGACATTATTTGATGCTTATTTGTTTACTTTAAATGGCCTTACGTTGGCAAAGGAACGATTAGTTATTGAAGCCTTATTAAGGCGTTTTGAGTGGGCTTTACTTCATGCATGTGGTTATTCCTTTTCATTAACACAGGAAGCGAGAACAGCAAATTTGATTGTCCCTGATTCGTGTTACCAATTTGTCGCAGGCGAAGGTTTTATTCCTGGCAGCAAGGGAATTCCGGGGGAGCATATTCTTGCTTTGGCACAAAATAACTTAAATGAGGTCCTCTATCTTAAATCAGCAAAAATGATTATGCGTCAAGCGATAGATCATCTTCTGGGTGGACGAGAGATTAAGACAAGGGCTTTGTATCTTGCCGAAGTGAAATAAAGAGTTGGAGGCAGGAGTTTGATTGCATGGATTTTTACTGCATTTAACTGATCTAACGAATATTTATGTTTTCAAGCAACTTGAGTTTAGGCCAGAATGGACTTTATACTCTTTATTTTATGTGTAAGGTGTAGAATGAAGAAGCCAATACTATTGGGTGTCAATATTGATCATATAGCTACTGTGCGACAGGCACGTGGTACCCGTTATCCTGATCCTGTCCAAGCAGCTATGGATGCGGAGGAAGCAGGTGCTGATGGTATTACTCTGCATATGAGAGAAGATCTAAGACATATTCAAGCTCGTGATGTGCGTTTGATTAAACAAGTCTTGCAAACACGAATGAATCTTGAATTGGCAGTTACCGATGCCATGCTTGATTTTGCAGAAGAAATTTCACCCGAGCATACTTGTTTGGTTCCAGAAAAACGTGAGGAATTAACCACAGAAGGGGGGCTGGATGTAATAACGCACCAGAAATCAGTAGAACATGCAGTGCGACGCTTGCAATCCATGGGTAGTGAGGTATCTTTATTTATTGACCCAGATCATGTGCAGATTAAAGCTGCAGCAGATATTGGTGCCCCTGTGATTGAATTGCATACTGGTTGTTATGCTGATGCTACTGATGTTGAGCAGCAGCAGTATGAATTAGCGCGAATTAAAAACGCTGCGGAGTATGCAGCCAGTTTAAATTTGATTGTTAATGCAGGTCATGGTCTTAATTATCATAATGTACAACCTATAGCGTCTATAAAAGAATTACATGAACTTAACATAGGCCATGCAATTATTGCCCGAGCTTTATTTTGTGGTATGAAAGAGGCAGTAAGACACATGCGTCAACTAATGCAGGAAGCAAGACTTTATGTCAACATCTGACGTCATTGTTATTCGTATTACTGGGGATTCAGGCGATGGTGTGCAATTAGTGGGGGAACAACTCACCATTAGTGCGGCACTTACCGGTCGTGATGTGCGGACTTTACCTGATTTTCCTGCAGAAATTCGGGCCCCCGCAGGTACTGTAGGGGGAGTTTCTGGTTTTCAACTGGCGATGGCCGAGCATGCTATTTTTACCGCGGGTGAATCGCTTGATGTGCTTGTTGCATTAAATCCAGCCGCATTAAAAAATTCCCTGCAACATCTGAATCAAGGCGGTTTACTGATTATCAATGAAGACAGTTATCAGGAAAAAGATTGGCAAAAAGCGGGAATGGATAAGAGTTTTCTCGATAATTGTGCCGAACATTATCAAATTGTTTCATTTCCTTTAATCACCCAAACCTTGCAAGCCGTATCTTCGCTTGATTTGACTAAACCTCAAGCTACAAAAACCAAAAACTTTTATGTTTTGGGTTTGGTTTTATGGTTATTTGATTTGCCAACTGCTGCATGCGAAGCGTTTATTGCTAAAAAATTCAAAGCGAATGCTGTTGTTGCTAAAGCCAATCAATTGGCTTTATTAGCCGGATACAATTATGCAATGACTTTAGAGTTAACTCGCCGAGATTATATGCTAGGTGAAGTTAATCGAGGTGCGGGAGAATATCGGCAAATTACAGGTGTTGAAGCAGTAGGTTTAGCACTTGCTACCCTGGCTACTTCCACACAAGTACCAATGTTAGTTTCGGGGTATCCGATTACGCCTTCTTCAGCAATCCTCCATGAATGTGCACGATTATCTGATTTTGGAGTGCAACTTCTTCAAGCCGAAGATGAAATTGCTGCGATCTGTGCTTGTATTGGAGCTGCATATGGTGGGAGATTGGCTTTAACTACAACTTCAGGACCTGGATTAGATCTAAAAAGTGAAAGTTTAGGTCTGGCCGTAGTGGCTGAATTACCTTTAGTCTTGCTTGATGTTCAACGCGCAGGCGCTTCTACCGGTTTACCAACGAAAACAAGTCAAAGTGATTTACGACAGGCACTTTATGGACGTCATGGTGAAGCACCCTTGCCGGTATTAGCCGCGCAATCTGCCGCAGATTGTTTTAATACGGTTTTAGAAGCATTTTATTTAGCGATTAAGTATATGACTCCAGTAATTGTATTATTGGATGCTTATCTGGCAAATGCTGCTGAGCCTTGGAAAATTCCTGAGGTATCTTCTTTAAAATTACCGCAAATTGAATTTAACCGTTTTCCAAAACCATTTACTCGGGATGAGTTTTTAAGTCGAAGTTGGAATAAGCCAGGGACTCCGGGGTACATTCATCAATTGGGGGGCTTGGAAAAACAAGGTGAAGATGGCCGTGTCAGCTATGATGCGGAAAATCACCAAAAAATGGTACATTTACGTCAGCAGAAAATCAATGGAATTGCGCAGGAGTATACGCCCTTGACCGTTGAAGGGGATGCTAATGCACCAATCATTTTAATTGGCTGGGGCAGTACGTATGGCAGTTTAAAGTCAGCAGTTTTGCAATGTTTGGAACAAGGGGTGGCGATCGCTTACGTGCATTTACGTCATCTGAATCCATTGCCTAATGATTTAGGCCCTATTTTGAAAAAATACGATAAGGTATTTGTCGCCGAATTAAACTCTGGACAATTATGCCAAGTTATTCGCGCTACTTATTTGGTTGATGCACAAGTAATTAGTCAATCGAATGGCCAGCCTTTTACTGTCAGTCATCTGGTGAACATTATAAAAGCGGAAGCTAACTATGAACAACAACTATAAACGCGAAGATTTTGCTAATGCAAATGAAGTTCGCTGGTGTCCAGGCTGTGGTGATTATGCAATTTTGATGGCCTTGCAAAAAATGTTGCCTGATTTGGGGTTACCACCAGAACAGCATGTCTTTATTTCCGGAATAGGTTGTGCAGGCCGATTGCCTTATTACATGAACACTTATGGCTTTCATACCATTCATGGTCGAGCAACTGCGGTTGCAACAGGATTAAAAGCGCTGAGGGATGATCTGTGTGTGTGGGTAATTACTGGAGATGGGGATGCTTTAAGTATTGGTGGTAATCATCTGATCCATATTTTACGCCGTAATGTAAACGTGAATATTTTATTATTTAATAATCAGGTATATGGATTAACTAAAGGACAATTTTCACCTACTTCACAGAAAGGCCAAGTGACTAAAACCTCGCCAAGAGGGGTGGCTAATGAACCAGTGAATCCACTTACTTTGGCTTTAGCTGCGGGTGCTAGTTTTATAGCTCGAGCAGTAGACAAAGACCCCATTCATTTGGGAACCATATTAAAGAAAGCGCAGGAACACCAAGGCTGTTCTTTTGTGGAAATTTATCAGGATTGTAATATTTTCAATCATGGTGCTTTTGACGAGTTTGCGCTTAAAAGCAATCGCGCCGAGAACACGGTGATATTGGAAGAAGGACAACCTTTGCTTTATGGTGCGCAAAAAGAGAAAGCATTGCATGTAAAGGGAGAAGAGTTCACCAGCGTTTCTGCAGAAGATGTCGGTATTTATCGACATGATCCAAGTAACTTTGCTGTGGCGATGCGACTTGCTTCTTTATCTTTTCCTGATTATCCAGTTCCTTTGGGTGTGTATTATCAAAAAACTCGGGATTTGTTTACTCTACCTCAAGAAGTAAAAAAGACTGCAAATGACTTACCTGATCTATTCAGGGCAAAAGCCACTTGGCAACAGAGTTAAGCTCATAGCTTGGATGAAGGCACAAGACGTACCCCGGGAATTTATTACGGAATCTTCTACGCATCTCTGAAAACCAGTCTATTTCTATTCAAACGTCCCGTGGTTTGATCCTGAGAGATGGTCACTTTTTTGGACCATCTTTCAGGCATAAAGCGCGAAACGTAGACTAATGAAGCAATTGTCAACAGATCTTAATATCATGAGCAGTTATTTTAATAACAGCCAACACTCTGTAAGCAGCTCTGTTTCAGCCACTTCATGGTCAAAGTTGTAATAGCAAAATATACAGGGTAAGTCACCTAACTGTTCACCCGAATTAGGTAACCAGTCACGATATAAACTATAGACAGTGTCCCCAATGGCATCTCGTGAACCCTTATGTACTGCCACAGCATAACGTCCTGCAGGGAGATACTTTTCAATGATATGCCCTTCAATTTTTATTTGCTCTGGTACAGTAATTCCTAAGTCAAAACGAAAATCTGCAGGATTGGTTACTTTCGGGTCGTCATAAGCAAATCCAAACGCTTCCCCTGCTTTTGGTTTTAGGTTTATTGATTGAGATTTTGCCCAATGAATTAACTTATTGACACTCTCGCCCAATGTTGCAGGTGAACCTCGATGTTCAAATACCGCCAAACGTTTCGCTGGTATATCTTTGATTAATACATTCATGTTGATATTACCTTGTTTCGGCAAAAAATACGGTGGATTTTCCCAAGAACCCCAATTTGAATGCAATCTAAATTCACTTGGGCTCAGACCACAAGCTTGTTTAAACACACGAGTAAAGGCTTCATGGGATTCGAATCCCGCATTTATTGCAATTTCAAGAATGGTTTTATCCTTATTAACAATTAATTGATGGGCTGCCCGTTTTAGGCGAAGCCAACGAATATACTGTTGTAGTGATAGACCTGTATAAGCAGTAAATAAACGATGAAAATGATATTTAGAAAAGCAGGCAATCTTGCTTAATTGCACCAAATCAAGCTTTTCATCAAGATGTTTGCCAATAAACTCAATTACTTTTTCTAATTGGTACTTATAATTCATACTTTTCTCAACTTTAAGTCATCAATTTATTTACACAAGTAATGCTATCGTATTTTGGAAAGAATGCTTTGACCATTTTTGCTAACTTGAACAAACAAGAAATTGGTGACAGGAACGCTCGGGTTACATTCCTTTTCACCCACGTTTATATTGAAGCAGTTTGCGATTTCGGACTTAACCTAGCCACTAAAAAAAATCCCGGCAAAAACTTAACCGGGATTCAGGTAGAGGAGAACGATAACTAGTCGCGGCCTGAAAATGCACTTAGTATATTGAGCAAGCTGACGAACAAGTTATAAATTGATACAAAAAGGCCTACTGTAGCCGAAATGTAATTCGTTTCACCTTCATGAATAATTGCACTCGTTTGCATGAGAATTAATCCTGAAGAAATAAGTATAAAAATAGCTGAAATGACTAATTGTAAGGCGGGCATCTGAATGAAAATTCCTGCTATCATTGCTAATAAAGCAACCATTACACCAACAAAAAGAAATCCACCTAAGAAACTAAAGTCTTTTTTAGTCGTTAATGCGTAACCGGATAATGCAAAGAAAATGATCCCTGTACCACCTAAGGCAGTTGCAATTATTTGTGGGCCGTTAGTAAAGTGGCTGATATAAAAATTAAGCACAGGACCTAAGGTATAACCCAGGAATCCAGTGAAGGCAAAAACACTGACTAGTCCCCAAACGCTATTTCGTAATGCTTGAGTCAAAAACATTAAACCATAAACGCCGACTATCATCAGAATAGGGTTCATAGGGCGTGCGCCACTTGTAAGAGATAAAACTGCCATACCTGCACTGAACAAGAATGTCAGACTTAGTAATAGATAGGTGTTACGCAGTACTTTATTGCTCGAAAGCGCAGATTCATGGCTTCGCGTAAGTATAGTGACATTATTTCGGTTCATTGTTTAGAGCTCCTCTATTTTTATATTAAGTCTAGCATATCTATGGGGCAGTTTCCCATATTTCAAGTTTAAAACGAATTATTTTTGTTTTGAGGTTCTACAGTACTATAGTAGTATTATAAATAAATTTTGATAGAACAAGTAGAGTGGTTATTGCCGTTCTGATTATCGTAAACAGGAAGAGTTCGTAGGCATCCGGGTTAACCGATTCATATCACTAATCAGGGTTTGGCGGTGCGCCATATACTCAGGTTATGGAAAAATTTCGACATTTTTGATGTCCTAAATTTTAGGATTTATTATGGCACGGGCAGCATTAGTACAAATGGTTTCTTCAGCAGATGTCGCTGACAACTTGCAACAAGTAGAAAAATTAATGATCCACGCTCGTGAAGAGCAAGCTGAGCTAGTAGTATTGCCTGAAAATTTTGCGTTCATGGGATTTCATGAAACAGATAAATTACAGATTGGCGAAGTGTATGGAGACGGTCCCATCCAACAAAAAATGAGTCAATTGGCAAAAAAATTAGGTTTGTGGGTAATTGCCGGGACTATACCTCTTAAAAGTTCAGGTTCCAAAGTACGCGCCAGTTGCCTGGTATATGATGCACAAGGCAAGTGTGTAGCTCGTTATGATAAGATTCATTTATTTGATGTGAACGTCTCATCAAATGAAGCATACCAAGAGTCAATGTCCATTGAACGCGGGCATGAGCTGGCTCTTGTTGACACTCCAGTTGGAAAAATAGGATTAACGGTTTGTTATGATGTACGTTTCCCAGAGCTGTATCAACAGTTGATGTTGCAAGGAGCGCAGTTATTTACGGTTCCTTCTGCATTTACGACCATCACAGGTGTGGCGCACTGGGAGGTATTATTACTAGCAAGAGCCATAGAAAATTTATGTTACGTCTTGGCAGCAAATCAAGGGGGGAGACATGAAAATGGACGAAGTACTTTTGGTCATAGCATGATTGTTGATCCTTGGGGAAAAGTACTTTCTCAAAAAGAAATGGGTACTGGAGTAGTGACAGCAGATATTGATTTAGAAAATCAAAGGGAAATACGCCGAAAATTCCCCTGTATAGAACATCATGTATTAAACTTATAAAGTAGATACTATTTTTTGATAACAAAAACCAATAGACACTATTTTTATTTATTTAAGGTAATTAAATGACAGAAGCCCTTACTACAGCAAAAAAGATTTTACTAGCTCCTGCAGCACTGGATGAAACGGGTATAGAAAAATTATTTAAAACGATGATGCATCATCATATTGATGATGCAGATCTTTATTTTCAAAGTTGCAGTTATGAATCTTGGTATTTGGAAGATTCGGTAGTGAAAAGCGGGAGCTATTCCCTAGATAGAGGAGTAGGGATTCGCGCGGTTAGTGGTGATAAAACAGGATTTGCTTATTGTGATGACATTTTATTACCTTCAATGTTGCGAGCTGCCGATGCAGCACGTTCTATTGCACTGACTGGCTCCAAACCAACTCAATCCATCCAGGTAAAAGGAGCGGCTGTAAGTCGCTACCAAGGTTTAAATCCAATTGAGGGCATGAGCAAGCAAGAAAAAATTGCTTTATTAGAAGCAATTGATAAAGAAGCTCGTCGAATTGATCCTCGTGTAATTCAGGTTAATGCTTCATTAAGCGGCTGCTATGAAGTTGTGATGGTTGCTGGAATGCACGGACAGATGATCGCTGATGTTAGACCGCTGGTGAGTATCAACGTAAGCGTTATCGTAGAAGACAAAAATGGAAGAAGGGAATCTGCACGCTCTGGTGGCGGTGGCAGGGTACCTTATTCTTACTTTCATGAAAAAGAAAATGCCTTAAGTTATGCTCGTGAAGCGGTACGTGAGGCTTTGATTAATCTGGAAGCACAACCTGCACCAGCAGGAACAATGCCTGTGGTTTTGGGTCCGGGGTGGCCGGGTGTTTTATTGCATGAAGCTGTAGGACATGGTTTGGAAGGAGATTTTAATCGCAAAGGATTATCTGCATTTTCTGGCCGTATTGGTCAACAAGTCGCAGCACCAGGAGTTACTGTAGTTGATGATGGTACTTTGAAAGACAGACGTGGTTCCATAACCATAGATGATGAGGGAACTCCATCTCAGTGCACCACCTTGATTGAGAATGGTGTTTTGGTGAATTACATGCAAGACAAACTAAACGCCAAATTGATGGGTATGAAATCTACGGGTAACTGTCGTCGTGAGTCTTATGCACATGTACCTATGCCCAGGATGACTAATACCTATATGTTGGCAGGACAGCATGACCCTGAAGAAATTATTCGTTCTGTACAACGTGGTTTATACGCAGTTAATTTTGGTGGTGGTCAAGTTGATATTACCTCAGGCCAATTTGTATTTTCTGCAAGCGAAGCATATCTCATTGAGAATGGAAAAATTACTGCACCAGTCAAAGGGGCCACACTGATTGGCAATGGACCGGATGTGATGAAAAAAATCAGCATGATTGGAAATGATTTGGGATTGGATCGGGGAATAGGTGTTTGCGGTAAAGACGGACAATCCGTTCCAGTCGGAGTGGGACAACCTACTTTGAAAATCGATGCATTGACAGTAGGTGGAACAAGTTAAATCGGGTCTTTAGCAGCCTGGGTGAAGTGAAAGCGGAACCCGGGTTTTGCCAAGAGAAATTCTCCCTGGGTTCGGCTTTGCCTTCACGCCCTATTCACTGAATGGCTTTATTTGGTACCTCTTGCGCGCGAATAATAAAGCCTGACATACTGATGTATGCTACATTTAACCTCTCAAACCAGCAGGAATATGAACACTGATGGAGTTGTTGGATTGGGCTTGCACAGTGCCTCCCATACCATTAGTTACAGTGTAAGCTACGGTAAATCTTGGATCTACAGGATTATTGCTTTGATAACTACAAATGATGTTTCCCGACGCACTGTTATAAGTAACTGAATCATTAACGTAGTTTATTAAATTAGCGGGAACATCTTGAACCGAGCCGGTTGAACGAAAGTATACTTGCAGTGTTTGGGATAATACGTATTCTACGCCATAGCCACCTATATAGTTTCCAAAATGAGTTACAGCGTTTGGTCCTTGAGTAGCAGGGCAATAAACATTAATATCATATGCAGTGGGATCCGCCATTGCAATTCCAGGAACGAAACTTGAAAGCAATAACAATGAGCTTAAAGAAAAATTCTTAATCATAATAGTTCCTTCTATATTAATTAAAAAATGATGACTTGTATTATATTGACCAATTAGATTGTCAATTAATTGATTTGGGCTGTCAATGAAAACGATCTAGGGGTTTACCTGATTGTCTTACAAAAATGGAACATCCAATTTCTTGCAGTTATTCAACAAGGTCTCAAAAATCATTTCTCGCCATTCCTTGGCACGTCACTAGGTATTTTTCTCTCCATTTAATTTGTTAAGTAAAGAGCTGATTTCAAAAATACGCTCTTCTGAAGAAGTACTGTCCAGGTTAAAACGTAAGCGCTGTGGTCCTTCCATTTGATATCTTTTGGCATGTACTTGAATTAAATGAATCAAAACGCCAGGATCAATAGAAGGTTTTTCACTAAATTCCAGTTTGCCTTGCTGTGCTCCGGCACTTATTTTTTGAATACCCATTTGTTCCGCTTTTAATTTTAATTCGGTAATCAATAATAGATGTTTGACTTGTTGTGGTAATAAACCAAATCGGTCAATCATCTCAATTTGTAAATCATGCAGCTGTTCTTTACTTTTTGCGTTCGCAATTCGTTTGTACATGATAAGTCGATTGTGAATATCGGGAATGTATTCTTCAGGAATAATGGCGCTGATTCGTAAATCGATCTCAGGTCCTTGGTGCATTGGTGCCGATAATTCTGGTGTTTTTCCTTCTTTTAAATCATGCACTGCTTTATCAAGCAGTTCCATAAATAAATTAAATCCAATTGCCTGCATGTTCCCGCTTTGTTCTTCTCCTAAAAGTTCACCTGCCCCGCGAATTTCCATATCATGGGTTGCCAGTGTGAATCCCGCACCCAGATCTTCCAGTGATACAATTGCTTCCAAACGTTTGACTGCATCGGCAGTTAATACTTTTTCATGGGGAGTAAGCAAGTAGGCATATGCCTGGTGATGAGAGCGACCAACGCGTCCACGTAACTGATGCAATTGGGCTAATCCAAATTTATCCGCGCGATCAATAATAATTGTGTTGGCTGTAGGAATATCTATACCTGTTTCAATGATCGTTGTGCAGACTAACACATTAAAACGGTGGTGATAAAAATCAGACATTACCCGTTCTAACTCGCGTTCACGCATTTGTCCATGGGCACTGCGGATTTTTGCTTCTGGAACTAGTGTTTGCAAATCCTGACATATTCGTTCAATTGTTTCTACATTATTATGCAAGAAAAAAACCTGACCGCCTCTAAGAATTTCTCTTAGAATGGCCTCACGGATGGTGGTGTCTTTCTTCTCTTGCCAAAAGGTTTTAATTGCCAGACGTTTGGCAGGAGGTGTAGTCATAAGGGAAATATCCCTGATTCCAGCCATAGCCATATTCAGTGTTCTCGGGATTGGGGTAGCAGTCATGGATAAAATATCGACATGAGTCCGCAGCGCTTTGATATGTTCTTTTTGTTTGACACCAAAGCGATGTTCTTCATCAATAATGAGAAGCCCTAAATTTTTAAAAGCAATATTACTCTGGAATAATTTATGTGTTCCTATGACTATATCAACTGTTCCTGATTTCAAGGCAGTAAGAACCGCCTCGGTTTCTTTGTTTGAACGAAAGCGAGAAAGCAACTCAATGTTGATGGGGAAGTCAGCAAACCGGTCTCGAAATGATTCAAAATGTTGTCCAGCCAATAGGGTGGTGGGTGCCAGAATGCAGACTTGCTTATTGCTTTGCACCGCAATAAACGCAGCACGCATTGCGACTTCAGTTTTGCCAAAACCTACATCCCCACAAATTAAACGATCCATAGGTCTTGGGGACTTCATGTCCGTTATGATTTGATCGATTGCGTGTAATTGATCGGGAGTCTCTGTAAAAGGGAACGCGCTGGCAAATTTAACATATTCATTGTTATCTATTTGATATTGATATCCTGGTTGCGCTTCTCGTTTGGCGTAGAGATCCAGTAATTCGATTGCTACATCATGAATTTTTTCAACGGCCTTCTTCTTTTCTTTTTGCCATTGATCAGAACCGAGTTTATGCAATGGAGCATGCTCACTATCCATCCCAGTGTATCGGCTAATAAGATGGAGTGAGGTCACAGGGACATATATTTTATCCTCACCCGCATAGGTAAGAACTAAAAATTCACTGGAAAAGCCGCTGGATTCGATATGTTGCAATCCCTGATAACGTCCGACACCAAACTGTAAATGGACTACCGGATCGCCAACACGTAGCTCGGCCATATCGCGGATAATTAAATCGGGATCAATCGTCTTTTGTGTCCCTCGTCTTTGAGGTGTGCTTTGTTCTCCAAATAATTGAGACTCAACGATGATTGCGATATGACTTTGCTTTAATTCACATCCATAAATAAGGTCTCCAGTGCTGATGTTGAGCGGAGCAGTATCATTAATAAAATCGTACCATGAAGATTGTACTTTAGCGGAAATGCCACTTGGTTTGAGTAAATCAAGTAACACTTCACGTCGTCCAGCACTTTCGACCACAATTAAATAGCGGCGTGTGGAATCAGCACAATATTCACGAAGTTGACTCAAAGGTTCCTGGGTTTTCCTGTCTATAGGCAACTGGGGGCCAGGTAAAATATCAAAATTAACTACAGCACCTTTTTTATCTGAAGGATTTTGGAACAAGCGAAGTTGTTCGTATGTATTCGCTTTGGTTAATAATTCAATTGGATTAATGAAACATGCTTCAGGAGATAAAATAGGCCTGCTGATATCATATCGTCTTTGTTCAAAGCGCTCATTCAACTCTTGCCAGAATTGTTCTGCATTATTTTGAATATTTTCAATCAAGCAAACCTTGGCATTTTCTGGTAAATAGTCAAAAAAAGTAACGGTTTTTTCAAAAAATAAAGGTAAATAATATTCGATCCCCGAAGGAAACTGACCTTCACTGATTGCTTCATAAATAGGGCACTGGCTAGGATTTCCTGGAAATAATTCTCTAAAAGCACGTCGAAAGAGCAGTTGGCTTTGTTCATTTAAAGGAAATTCTCGTGCAGGTAACACATTGATTTCTTTTATTTTTTCTATTGTACGTTGCGTTTCGGTATCAAACTCCCTGAGACTTTCAATTTCATCATCAAAGAGTTCAATACGAAATGGTAAACCAGAACCCATGGGATAAACATCGATAATTGAACCGCGTAAGGCAAACTCTCCATGTTCAAGTACTTTATTAACACAATGATAACCGGATTGTTGTAACTGATTACGAAAAGCAGTTAAATCGAGCTTTTGTCCTTCTTTAAGCATCAAAGCATATTGATTCAAAAATTCAGGCGGACATAGCCTATGCATTAGTGTACTTGCTGAAGTGATAACAATTGCATCAGTTACTTGTTGAATACGACTTAATGTATATAACCGTTCAGAAATGATGTCCTGATGTGGCGAGAATTGATCATAAGGAAGTGTTTCCCAATCAGGAAAAAACAATAATTCTTGGGGGGTATTGGGGTTGAGAAAGAAATTTAATTCCGCTTGCAACTGATTTGCACTGAGATTGTCTTGGGCAATCAATAACTTAATTCCAGGCGTTTGTTGGCAATATTCAGCCAGGGCCAGTGCTAAGCTGCTTCCATGGAGTTGTCCCCATATTTGTTTGGCCTGTGTCGGTTTGTAGAGTAAGGTGTTGATGGGCATGGCTTAAGCAATCGGATTTAAAAAGTGTCGATTATACCTTATGTGTTGTCTTGGTTCATCTTAAAATTGCAGATTATTGATGATTGATTGGATAAAAAATCAATTTTAACATAATCGCTGCACCAGGCTTCAATAAATACTGAAGGGAAGGAGAAAAGTTTGTTCTCTTCAAAGGGATTATTCGAAAAGCATGCATTCTGGTTGAAATAAATTTAATTCTGTTTTTTAATTAACATGTGTTTTTAAAACTTTCAACTCGAGTCCTTTCTTTTTCCTCATCTCCTATCCCAAGCCTTTCGCGAGTTGCTTGAATTTGAGCTTTCATGTCAGCAAATTTACTGGCTAGACGTCCTGTAGTTCCATTTAATTGTTCATTTTCTTTTGAATATCTTGTTACGATTGAATCGAGGCACTCAAGCGATGCTTCAATATCTGTCATCGACGAGGAGCCATTCATTTTATCCATTGCGTATACAAGTTCATCATGGAACGCTTGAGCAATCGCAGACTTGGCTTGAGTTAAGTCATTTTTGAATACATCTCTAAACAATTTTGTTTTAGTACTATTAAGATATTCATCAAGAGAATTGATATTACTTATCATAAGTGCTTTAACTTGATGCACAATATCGAGTGCAGGAACTTCATGCCATAGATGCTTATCCCCCGCTAAATGAACTTTTTTTGATAAAAGTCCAGATGCTTTACCGGGTGCTCTTCGTAAATACACTTTGGTTTCTGAAATATCTACGCCACGATCACTTAAATATTCTAAAAAACGTGCCACAGAATACAATGAAGGCTTATAATGTCCACTATAAGTATTAATACTAATTAATTTACCATTTTTTATCTCCATCTCTCCCGCTGCTAATACAGGAGCACCTGCATTCATTGATGAATGTGCTAGTTTTCTACGTTGTTTATCCTCTTGTACACCTAAATGTTCAAATGCAGAAAGCTCACCATTCGCGTTTAAAGTAAACGCGACAAATCCTGGTTTGTTGTGGGCAATTAATTCGGAGGAATCAAAAACCCGGCCTTTTTTATGAAGTAGGCCATTATGGATTTCAATCCGATACTCTGCTCTTTGTTCTGGTGTTAAATAGGTAGTACCCCAGGATCTATCAATTTGTTTAGAGCCTTGGTTGACATCGAGTAGTTCTCCCGCATCAAAAGCTTTTTGAATATCTGCGTGTGCAGAAACTTTAGAAATAGGTGTAGCCTGTAAGACTCTATCGCTTTCAAATTGATATATTCCATTTGATAGCATGGGAATGTAGTTTGGATTGTTTTGTTTTTTACTTTCTCTTTCATCCATTAAATTTTTTAGGAGCTGGTTAAGTCCATTTTTGTTAGTGGAAAATTTCGTAATATCAAAAACATAAATCATAAAATCGAGAGCTTTAAGTCGAGCATTTTTAGATAAAAATTGATTATTATAATCAGCCCAAGCCAGATCGAGTCGTTTTGCTAGTGTTCCTCTTCTACTTGAAAAATATTTCTTAGGCATTTAGAGCCCTTAAAAATAAACTATATAATTAATTATAGTTCGAATTGCCTAGATTATTATGAGGTGGAGGACTAAGAGCCCACTACATATCAGTCGTTTTCAGGCCAATCATTAATTTTAATATCGAAATGGTTTAATAAAGCGATGACTTCCGGGAAGGAAAAGCGTGCTTGTTTGATTCTATTTTCATTAGGATTGATTGTATAGTTGATGGCATTTGTAAAATCAGCAAAATTTAAATTCGTGTGCAGAAATAGGCTGTTTAGCAGGTCGGAATCCACAAAGCTTGCATGGCTTAAATTGGCTTCCCTGAAATCAATATCATGTGCCTTACATTCTTCCACAATCCAATTGGAACGCCCCAGTCCATAATTAATTCAGTGAATGTTTGATTAATATAATTTTTTTCCGTAAATGGTGAAGTCATATATTTTCTCTATATAAGTGAGGAGTATATTCAGTTTTCTGTACCCATGTTACGAAACTTTTAGATCTCATTTATGCATCATTTGTTGTATCCGTTTCAATGAGTTCCAACTCATCTAATTCGATGTCTACTGACTCAATTTTTTGGAAGCGCGATGTAATTTTTTTAGCAGAAGTATTTACTTCACTGACATCTTGATGTGCCAAATTAATATGTTTGGAGAGCTTATCCATTCTTTTTTCAAACCGTTGGAAATCATCTGCCAAAGCCTGTAGATGTTTTTGTATAATGTGAACTTGTTTGCGAGTAGCATCATCTTTGAGTACCGCTTTAGCGGTAGTAAGTACTGCCATTAATGTACTTGGGGAAACAAGCCATACTTTTAATCTTTGAGATAGCGAAATTAAGTCTGGATAATTGGCATGGATTTCTGCAAAAATGGATTCTGCTGGAATAAACATCATGGCGCCATCAGTAGTTTCATTGGGAATGATGTATTTTTCTGCTATGTCTTTAATATGTTTTTGAATATCCTGACGAAATTGCTGTTGCAACGATTTCTTTTCGACTGAACCTGCATCTGTACTAATCAGTCGTTGGTAGGTTTCCAAAGGAAATTTAGCATCAATAACAACATTACCTGTAGGTTCAGGCAAAAATAAAATGCAATCGGCACGTTTCTGATTGCTTAATGTATACTGCATTGCAAAATGATTGGGAGGAATCATATTACTAATAAGTGTTGCCAGTTGTACTTCACCAAAAGCTCCTCGCGCTTTTTTATCGACTAATACATCTTGCAAACTAACTACATGATTCGATAATTCAGTGATTTTCTTTTGCGCTTCATCAATGATCGTTAACCGTTTCACTACATCGATAAAGGTAGAAGAAGTTTTTTCAAAGCCTTCAGTTAATTTATGATTAACTTGTTGGGTTAAACCATGGAGATGATTGCGAATTTCTTCGGTAAGCAGCTGTAAATGGGAGGTCAGGGAGCTAGCATGTTGTTTGAAACTATGACTCATTTGCTCCCGAACATCGGTCATTTGCTTTTGGACCGTATCATGGATTAGTTGTTGCGTCATTAATTGTCCTTGGGCAATTTTGTCACTTACATCCAAGTGCACTTGGTGCAGTTGCATGGTAAAGGCCTCAAGAGTCTTTTCATTTAACTGTCTACTCAGTTTTTTTTGCTGACTTTGGTTTAACAAAAGCCAAATTAAGATTAAAAATTGAAGGGCTAAAACACATGCTACGCCCTCAAGTAAGGTAATTGAAGATAAAAATTGCATTCATTAGTCCAAAAGTTGACTGAGTTTAATCGGTTGATCATATTGATACACTGGTTTTAATTGCCCATAATCAGTCAGGTGCAAATAACCAACAGAGAGCAGATCCTCTGCTAAATGTGCAGAATTGTCAAAACTAAATTTAATTATTTGCTTTCCTGGTTCGAGCCATTGGGCACTCTGGGCTGTTTCAATAGGAATATTCTCTCCCTTTGAGTTTTTCTTGTATAAAACGCTTTGTAAAGCATACCTACTTGCTGTAGCAACCTCTACCGTAGCAGCTAGAGTTAAAGGAGCGGATGAAATTTTCTTGATGCTAACTAGACTGGCAGATGGAATTGCATAGGAAAAAGCGGCGCGTCCAGTGCGATGTATGAGGCTATTGTCACTAAGTTCGCACAATACATCAACATCGATATACCAATTTACTCCAGGAGCACTCTCATCAGAGGATAAAAGGGCGCTGGCCTGGAATTGGTTGCGCTTTACTTTTTTTAATTTAAGAGGGATTGTCTGGTTATCAGGGCCTATTAAGGAAGCATTGATATCATCTGCAGGATAGGATGTTATATTATCCTTTAATGTAATGAGTGCGTTAAATTGATCTCCATATTGATATTGCAATGCAGACGGCTCGATTTGTAAATAAATCAAAGAGTATTTTTCAAAAACATAAATTAGATAATTATCTGCTTCATTTGCAGAATCTGTTGTGTTGCTTTTGATTATGAAATTACCAGCTCCTAATTCTGGTTTGATTTGCAGCATGGCCTGATGTGATCCGATTCTCAGCGATTCATCTATGGCTTCATCTTGACTATATAGAGAAGATGCCTCTTTTAAACTCATGAAATTACCAGAGGCACTTTTTAGTTCTAATTCAGGTATGGATTTATTTTTTTGCAAAGGAATAATGCGTATCACAGCTTCTGGTGCTTGAATAGGTAAGATAACACCTTTTTGTAATTGGGCAGCAGTAACGCTTTGTTCATAACTGTAACTTTTTTGAATGTTGCTTTTTCTTTTATTCAAGGAAGTTGCTGCTATGCTCCAGTGATCCTGTAGGTTGTCATGAGATAAAGTATCGCAAATTTCACAATCATAAGATTTAACTGGATTTTGCGGTAAAGTGAACGCGTTAACTTGCGCGCAACAAAATAAAGACAGAAAAGTAAGAGTGGTTCTCATAGTGCAGCTCCTTCTGAATCTAATGCAGAAATCAGTATTTTATCCAGCCCAAAGCATGAGTGACGACTTTGGTTATGACTCAGTGTTGTTTGATCATCAGTTTTTTCTTTATCGTAAAACCAAACCGATCCTGCAGCAGTTTGGGAACTGCAATTTAAAAAACCATCCGCACAAGAATCCAAATAGATTTTAGCAAGCCTTAAACTACTGTTGAGTAAATAACCGTTACAGTAACTGGCTGAAGATAAAGGTGATGAGATGACATCAGTACCTATCACTGAATTAAAAGGTATGGGTAAGGAGGGGCGATTTTTAGTGCCAAATAAGAGCTCTTCGTTGTAGATATGCATGTCACCCACACGTTGTTGCTTTACAGCATCTCCTGTATATCCTAATAACCAACTCAAGCTGGCTTCAAAAATGCCGCCGTTAAGGAGCATATCAGCGAGAGGGGTTCCTTCACTTGAAGGAGCTAATGCGACAATTTTCTTAATTTTGCTTTTTAAATGCATGTATCGTTTGTCATAGGTTGGGTTCGAGAGAATCCAGCGCATTACATTTCCGCCATTGGAATGCGTATAGAGAATCAGGGAGTCAATTTTTTTATGATTTATAAAATCTAATAACTGATTTGCAGTACAACCCGCCGCATCTTCATCCCACATATATTTGCTGTAATCACAATGGACTACATAGTAATTTTCAGGATTAGGAAGTGCTTGAGCAATATTTTGGATGAAATCAGTTTTCCAATAATCACCCTCGGCATCTTCTCGGTGATCATTTGTTCCATGAACAAAAGCAATACCTAAATTGCCATATCCATGAGACTGTGAAAGGGCATAAGTTAATGTAGCGGATGCAAGTAAAAATACTGCGACTAAGATACGTTTAAAATCCATTTTTATCACGCCTCGGTTCCAGTTGAATCGATATGTATCTATAGCATATTTTTTAATGATAAACTAATGTTTTAGGATCATTGCTAACTACCTGTAAGGTTATAAATTGATGCATAACTGAGTGAAGACACAGAATCTTGGAGACAATGACTTCTTGGTTTGAATTATGGATGGAAATGAATGAGTATTGATGAGATAAAAGGACAAATTGCTGAACTGAAGGATAAAATAAGGAAGTATGATTATCACTATTATGTCCTGGATGAGCCATTAGTTCCTGATGCCGAATACGATAGATGTTTTCGTGCATTACACGATTTAGAAGTGAAGTACCCTGAATTATTAACGGCGGATTCACCTACTCAACGAGTTGGAGGTACTCCTGTAGATGCATTTATGCCAGTAACTCATCGGCAACCCATGTTGTCTTTATCGAACGTATTTACTGAAGAAGAGCTGCAAGCATTTATTAAACGAGTTACCGAAAAGTTGGATGAACCAATCCAGCAATTGGTTTTTACTTGTGAACCTAAGTTAGATGGATTAGCCGTTAATCTCACCTACGAAAATGGAACTTTAGTTTCTGCTGCAACACGTGGGGATGGGACTACAGGTGAAAACATTACTGCCAATATTAAAACAATCGCTGCGGTTCCTTTGATTTTAAGAGTACCGAATCCACCACGCCTTATCGAAATCCGTGGCGAAGTGTATATGCCAAAAGCAGGTTTTGACGAGTACAATAAAAAAGCTAAAGAAGCGGGGGAAAAAGTTTTTGCTAATCCTCGTAATGCCGCAGCTGGGAGTTTACGGCAATTAAATCCTGCAGTGACGGCAAGTAGACCTTTGGCTATTTACTGCTATGGGATAGGGGCTTGCGAAGGGTACAGTTTACCAAACACTCATTGGGAGCAATTGCAATTACTCAAAGAATTTGGTTTCAGGGTCTCTTTAGATACCCAAAAAGAGGTTGGCATTAAAGGGTGTTTGGAATATTACCATGATATTTTAGCCAAGCGTGCTCAACTTCCCTTCGAAATTGATGGAGTTGTTTATAAGGTTGACAGTATTTCTTTGCAACAACAACTGGGTTTTATCTCAAGGGCACCTCGCTTTGCTTGTGCCCATAAATTTCCTGCTACAGAAGAAATGACTGAACTTTTAGCTGTTGATTTTCAAGTAGGAAGAACGGGCGCTTTAACTCCAGTGGCACGTTTGGCACCGGTTAATGTTGCCGGCGTTACTGTAAGTAATGCGACGTTGCATAATATGGATGAAATCATTAGAAAGGACATTCGTATCGGTGATATTGTCATTATTCGACGTGCTGGTGATGTTATTCCAGAAGTAGTTTCTGTTGTTCTCGAACGACGTCCTGCACATACCAGGGAGATTCATTTACCTAAAACATGTCCTGTTTGTGGATCTGAAGTAGTGCGTGAGGAAGGTGAAGCAGTTGCTCGTTGTGTTGGTGGTTTATTTTGCAAGGCCCAATTAAAAAGAATGATGTGGCACTTTGCTTCTCGTAAGGCCATGTATATAGAGGGATTAGGGTCTGTGCTTATTGAACAGTTGGTTGATGAGGGAATTGTCCGTCATTTGCCTGATCTGTATAGGCTTGATGTTGCTACTTTGGCAAATCTTCCGCGGATGGGAGAAAAGTCAGCAAAAAACTTATTGGACGCTTTAGAACAAAGTAAGAAAACAACGTTTAGTCGTTTTCTTTATGCGCTTGGAATTCGTGAGATTGGTGAGTCGAGTGCACGGATGTTGGCAGAGCATTATGGAGATATTGACTCGATCTCTAAAGCAACAGAAGAAGAGCTGATGGGTTTGCAAGATATGGGACCTGTAGGTGCTTTTAATGTGGTCCATTTTTTCGCCCAAGATCATAACTGCAAAGTTATTGAGGATTTATTAGCACTTGGAATTCATTGGCCAAAGGTTGAGAAAAAGAAAGTTAATAAAGAACATCTTTTATTCGGAAAAACTCTAGTGTTAACCGGGACTTTGAGTAGTATGGGGCGCGAAGAAGCCAAAACAAAATTGTTAGCTTTAGGCGCTAAAGTAAGTGGCAGCGTCTCATCGAAAACAGATTATGTGGTTGCTGGAAGTGAAGCTGGCTCCAAACTGGATAAAGCAAATGATCTGGGGATCGCTGTGTTGGATGAAGGACAATTTCTGGAACTGTTGGGTAGTTAGTAAGGGCCTGAAATTTCTCTTTTCCCATGGAGAAGGTTCCGCTATTGTCATTTTAATAAAGCATAGGCTGAAGCCTTTTTCTAATAAAGAGAAGGGATAGGGTTGAGGTTAGATTCCCGTCTGCGCGGGAATGACAAATTATTTAACTTAATGGCGGTTAAAAAGTCATTTGGTTTTGGATGAGGGCATTGATTATGACGCTCATTTCACTCTCTCATATTAAGAGAAGATTTTTTTGGTACTAATTGGTCGTTCCTTGAGGCGGCTTTAGATAAGGATATTTTTTTGAATCGTATACAGCGAATAGTTCTGATTGTTCTGCTTTTAAAAAATTTTAGCTTCGCTTATGCTTGGTCCTGGGTTTTAAATAATCCATATCCTCAAGAGCAATCGAAAGAAAATATTTATTATTCATCATTTTCTGAGCAACCTAAAACTCTGGATCCAGCGCTCTCTTATTCATCAAATGAGTCTATTTTTGTTGCTCAAATATATGAACCTTTGTTGCAGTATGATTATTTACAAAGGCCATATCAATTAATTCCATTAATAGCCACACAAATGCCCCAGTTAAGATACCTTGATGCACAAGGAAATCCATTATCTGAAAACAGTCAGCAAACACCTGCTTTTAGCGTTTATACAGTAAATATTAAAAAAGGAATTTATTACCAACCTCATCCGGCGTTTGCTAAGGACAATAAAGGTGCGTACCTTTATCATCATGTAACTCCTGAATATTTAGATGACGAAGGTATTAATCAATTATCAGATTTTAAGCATACTGGCACACGAGAATTGATTGTTGATGATTATATTTACCAAATAAAGCGCTTGGCCAATCCTCAATTAAGTTCCCCTATTTATGGTTTAATGAATGACTATATTGTAGGTTTTGCTGAATATGGACAGACATTACCTAAAGATAATAAATACATTGATCTGCGTAAATATCCTCTAAAAGGTCTTAAAAAAATAGATGATTATTCGTTTGAGATCACATTAAAGGGAGAATACACCCAATTTCTATTTTGGTTGGCTATGAGTTTTTTTTCACCAGTTCCATGGGAAGCTGATTTTTTTTATTCTCAACCGGGCATGTTGGACAATAACATTACTTTAAGTTGGTTTCCGGTAGGTACTGGTCCTTTTATGTTAATTAAAAACAATCCCAATCGAAGCATGGTATTACAAAAAAATCCAAATTTTCGCGAAGAGTATTATCCAAGTATAGGTTCTGATGAAGATAGGAAATTAGGATATTTGGATAATGCAGGCAAACGTTTACCTTTAATTGAAAAAGCAGTTTTTACTCTTGAAAAAGAATCTATTCCTCGATGGAATAAATTCTTGCAAGGTTACTATGATAATTCGGTAGTGGGTGCGGACAGTTTTGATCAGGCTATCCATACGAATCGATATGGAAATGCTGAACTATCACCCGAGATGCAAAAAAAACATATGTATCTCACGGAAGAATTACAACCTACTACATACTATATGGGCTTTAATATGCTAGACAAAGTAGTAGGTGGATCCAGTGAGCGTGCGCGCAAGTTAAGAAGAGCAATTTCAATCGCGGTAAACTATGATGAAAATATAGCAATTTTTCACAATGGCCGAGGTATTGCTGCTCAAGGACCGATTCCTCCCGGAATTTTTGGCTATAAGGACGGTAAAGATGGAATTAATCCTTATGTTTATGAATGGAAGAATGGAGAGGTAGAACGACGCCCCATAAGCGACGCCAAAAAACTTATGGTTGAAGCTGGCTATCCTGATGGAGTTGATCCGGCTACTGGAAATCATTTAATTTTACATTATGATGTGACGACATCAGGTGCCCCTCAGGACAAATCATTATTTGATTGGATGCGTAAACAATTTGCCCAGATAGGCATTGATTTGAATGTACGTGCAACCTTATATAATCGTTTTCAGGAAAAAATGCGCACTGGCGATACACAAATCTTTAGTTGGGGGTGGGTGGCAGATTATCCAGATCCTGAAAACTTTTTATTTCAATTGTATGGTGCCAATGGCAAGGTGAAGTTTAGTGGTGAAAATGCTGCAAATTATCAAAATCCTGAATTTGATCGCCTCTTTAATTTAATGAAAAATAGGAAAAATGATGAACAAAGACAGCAGATTATTGATGAGATGCTTCAGATTGTTCGAAGTGATGCACCATGGATTTGGGGGATACATCCTGAAGAGCTTGTTTTATCCCAGGACTGGGTTTCACACGTTAAACCCAATACTATGCTTTCTGCAACTTTAAAATATATTGCTGTCAATGTGCCGGAACGCAATAAATTGAGATTAATCTGGAACCAACCTGTATTTTGGCCATTGGGTATGTTGTTTGTGCTTAATCTAATCCTAGTTCTTCCTTTGGTAGTTGCATATTACAAGAAAGAGAGAAAACCAGCAGAAAGGAAGCTTATATCATGATCAAATATTTATTCCGTCGATTGGCTTATTCGATTCCTATTCTTCTTGGAATTAATCTCATTACCTTTATTTTATTTTTTATGGTGAATACACCTGATGACATTGCGCGGATGCATTTAGGGCAGAAACATGTCGAGCAGCAAGTGATCGATGATTGGAAAACAGCACATGGTTATAATTTACCCTTATTTTATAATGAACAAAAAACAGGGATCCACAAAATACAAGCGACATTGTTTTTTCAAAAATCAATGAAACTCTTTACTTTTGACTTTGGTGTCTCTGATTCTGGACGAGATATCAGTGAGGATATTACCTATAGAATGTGGCCCAGTCTTTCAATTGCATTCCCAGTTTTATTACTGGATATTGTTGCTAATATTATTGTGGCTATGGCCATGGCTTTTTTTAGAGGAACTTACCTTGATTTAACTGGCGTGGTGCTGTGTATTATTTTAATGTCGATATCCAGTTTATTTTATATTATTGGTGGCCAATATCTTTTTGGGAAATTATTGCGTCTTGTGCCCATTTCAGGGTACGACGGTGGTTTTGAAGCATTGAAGTTTGTTATTTTGCCAATTACCGTTGCAGTTCTTAGCGGTTTAGGAGCCGGTGGTCGTTGGTATCGCACGTTGTTTTTGGAGGAAATGCACAAAGACTATGTTAAAACGGCCAGAGCTAAGGGGCTATCTGAGCAAAAAGTGATGTTTAAACATGTATTGAAAAATGCAATGCTTCCAATATTAACCGGCATCGTAGTGCTCATTCCTTCATTATTTATGGGCAGTTTAATCCTGGAGTCCTTCTTTGGGGTGCCAGGCTTGGGTAGTTATACGATTGATGCGATTCAACAACAAGATTTTGCTATTGTGAGGGCTATGGTGTTCTTGGGTTCAATTCTTTACATTGTTGGCTTGGTATTAACTGATATCTCTTACATGGTGGCCGATCCCCGAGTGAGGTTATCTTAAAAAATGTCTGGGTAGGGGCGGAGTTCGGATTGAGCAATTTATTCAAATCCATAAATCCCGCATTTCACTGTGTTGCACCCAGGTTACGAAATTGATGAGATTAGTTGAGAAGAAAAAATGACTTTTGAGTTTCTATGGACTGATAAATGCTTTCTCACCTTATTGGCCTTAAGCATATTGGTTATTTTATCAAGCTTGCGTAAGCAGCATATAAGACGTTCCTTTTCCATAATTTTGCATAAACCCATAGCTGTTAGTGCAGGCATTATCTTATTATTTTTTATTATTATTGGGGTTTTGGATTCGATTCATGTTACCTCTGTACGTAATGAATCAGAACCGGCAACTACTGTGTTGGACCGGATTTTGGCTCCAATCGATCAGATTTCCGAAAAAACCTATTCGGCCCCATTAGCCTTAACGCAGTTTATCAGTGAATCCACCTTAGTGAATGGTGTTGTTAAACAAACTTATCCATCATTAATTTATCCTGCGCAATGGGTAAAAACCGAAGCAGAAAAAAATAAGGTTATAAAGAGTACAATTGGAACTGCATTGAAATGCAGTATATTAACAGCACTTTTTATTGGAATGGCGCTGATTTTTATTCGTTTTAGCAGGCGATTAAAACCTCATTTTGCTTTAAGTGCTACAAGCTTAAGTACCATAATTACTGTTGCTGTCCTTACATTTTTTGTTGTGCTTGGATATGAGCTTTCGAGAGTATTTCATGTATTGGGTACAGGACAAATTGGGCAAGATATTTTTTACTTTACAATTAAAAGTATCCGCACGGGTTTGGTCATTGGTCTTTTAACCACCTTATTTATGTTGCCTTTGGCTTTATTTTTGGGGGTTGTTGCGGGGTATTTTGGTGGTTTTGCAGATGATCTGATCCAGTATGCTTACACTACTTTAAGTTCGATACCCGGCGTTTTATTAATTACCGCCTCAGTTTTATCTTTGCAAGTGTATATCGCCAATCACCCCGAGCAGTTTACGACTTTGGCTCAGAGCGCAGATGCACGTTTGTTAGCGCTTTGTTTCATTTTAGGGGTGACGAGTTGGACTAGCTTATGTCGGCTTTTGCGTGCAGAGACTTTGAAGTTGCGTGAAGTGGATTATGTGCAAGCGGCACGTGCCTTAGGGTCTAATTGGTTTACCATTATTCGCAAACATTTATTACCAAATGTGATGCATATTGTGGTAATTACCCTGGTTTTGGATTTTAGTTTTCTAGTCATGGCTGAGGCATTACTTTCTTATGTAGGGGTAGGCGTTTCTCCCATGACCATTAGTTGGGGAAACATGATTAACAGTGCACGTTTTGAGTTAGCACGCAATCCCGTGATTTGGTGGCCTATGCTGGCGGCGTTTGTTTTTATGTTTTTGTTAGTTTTAGCAATTAACTTATTCGCAGATGCGGTCAGGGATGCTTTTGACCCACATCAATCACATATTTGATATAAAAAGTAGCCGGGTATCCAATGTTATAGGCTCTTGTTTATCGTGATGATGCAGGTATGCAAAACTCTTGATTTAGGTTAAAGTTCATCAATTAAGCTTAATGAGTTAATTTCCTTATGCAACAACGTTTTGTCCATTTACGTGTTCACACTGAATTTTCTTTGGTTGATGGTTTGGTTCGGGTTAAGCCATTAATGAAGGCTTTGCCTTCTCGAGGAATGTGTGCCGTTGCGATAACTGATCATTGCAATTTGTTTGCAGCAGTGAAGCATTATAAAAGTGCAGTTGATGCGGGAATTAAGCCTATTATTGGAAGTGATTTACCGTGTCATGACCCTGAACAGCCAGAGCGAGTTTCTTCTATAGTTCTTCTATGCCTTAATTCGGAAGGGTATAAAAATTTAACCTGTCTTGTTTCTAAAGCGTACCAGGAAGGGCAGTATCAAGGGCAACCTAGAGTACAAAATAAGTGGATTCAAGAATATTCAGCGGGGCTTATTGCTTTATCAGGTGGACGTTTTGGTGATATTGGACAGGCTTTATTAGCCAATGATGATGCTTTGGCCAAAAGCCGAGCATTATATTGGCAATCACTGTTTCCCAATCGTTTTTATTTGGAAATTCAACGTACAGGACGACCCGATGAATCCCGTTATAATGAAAAATTAATTTCATTAGCGGATGAGTTGAAATTACCGTTAGTCGCTACCAATGATGTACGTTTTCTTGATCAAGAAGATTTTGAAGCACATGAAGCTCGTGTTTGCATTCATGAAGGCTATTCATTAGCAGATCCCAGAAGAACGCAAAAGTATAGTGCACAACAGTACTTACGCTCAGCTGATGAAATGGTCGCTTTATTTTCTGATTTACCCTCTGCAATAGAAAATACTGTTGAAATCAGTAAGCGCTGCACAGTAAAACTGAACTTGGGTAATAATTATCTACCTAATTTCCCTATACCGGATGGATCTACTGTTGAGGAGTATTTATCTCATTTATCACAAGTGGGTTTGGAAGAGCGTTTACTGCAAATATTTAAAAACAAATCACCTGAAGAGCTGCAGGCATCTCGAGAAGCATATGATAAACGCTTGCAAATCGAGTTAAACGTTATTAATAACATGGGGTTTGCTGGTTACTTCCTTATCGTGGCTGATTTTATTCAATGGGCCAAAAATAATGGCGTGCCTGTTGGACCTGGACGAGGATCGGGAGCCGGATCACTGGTTGCCTATGCGCTAAAAATTACTGATTTGGATCCCTTAGAGTATGAATTACTTTTCGAACGTTTTTTGAATCCAGAACGGGTATCCATGCCTGACTTTGATATCGATTTTTGTATGGAGGGTCGCGATCGAGTCATTGATTATGTGGCGGAGAAATACGGGAGACAAAGTGTTTCACAAATTATTACCTTTGGCACCATGGCTGCAAAAGCGGTGGTACGTGATGTGGGTCGTGTCTTAGGACATCCTTATGGATTTGTAGACAAACTAGCTAAATTAATTCCTTTTGAAATTGGAATCACATTAAGCAAGGCTTTAGAACAGGAAGAAGAGCTCAAACGTCGTTATACCGAGGAAGAAGAAGTCAAAGAACTGATTGATTTAGCCTTAAAGCTCGAGGGAATTACCCGTAATGCAGGAAAACATGCTGGAGGGGTAGTGATTGCACCATCACAGCTTACAGATTTTACTGCTATTTATTGTGAAGAGGGCTCCAATCAAATTGTTAGCCAATTTGATAAAGATGACGTTGAGGCAGCAGGTTTGGTCAAATTTGACTTCTTGGGACTGCGCACCCTAACGATTATTGATTGGGCATTAGCCACAGTAAATAAGAAAATGGCTGCGGAAGGGCTACCACCAGTTGATATCAGTCAAATACCCACAGATGATGAAGCAACTTTTGATTTATTAAAAGCGTGTAAGACAACAGCGGTGTTTCAGCTGGAATCCCGCGGTATGAAGGAGTTAATTGGTCGCTTACAACCAGATTGCTTTGAAGACATTATCGCTTTGGTGGCTTTATTCAGACCAGGACCTTTACAATCTGGAATGGTGGATGATTTTATTGATCGTAAGCATGGGCGTGCTGCAGTTGACTATCCACATCCTGATTTGGAACCTATTTTAAAACCAACTTATGGCGTTATCTTGTACCAAGAGCAGGTGATGCAAATTGCTCAGGTATTGGCAAACTATACTTTAGGGGCTGCTGATTTATTACGTCGCGCCATGGGAAAGAAAAAGCCAGAAGAAATGGCAAAACAACGAGAAATTTTTACTGAGGGAGCAACTGCCCGAGGCGTTGATGAAAAAGTTGCAACTCATATTTTCGATTTAATGGAAAAATTTGCCGGCTATGGTTTTAATAAATCGCATTCGGCAGCTTATGCCTTGGTCGCTTATCAAACTGCTTGGTTAAAGGCACATTACCCGGCGGCATTTATGGCAGCAGTAATGTCATCAGATATGGATAATACAGATAAAGTAGTCACCTTTATTGATGAATGTGCGCATATGAAATTGAAGGTGCTGCCTCCTTCAATCAATCACTCCATGTATCATTTTACTACCGCCGATGATGCTACCATTATTTATGGTCTTGGTGCGATAAAAGGCGTGGGAGAATCCGCAATTGATTGCATTACCGAAGAGCGGAGTGCCAAAGGAATATATACTGACTTATTTAGTTTTTGCCAACGTCTCGATCTGCGTAAAGTCAATCGACGTGTATTGGAAGCAACCATTAAAAGTGGTGCTTTTGATGATTGGAATGTGGAACGCGCCATATTGACTGCTTCTTTGGAAAAAGCGTTAAAAGTGGCGGAAAAGGAGCATCAAAATCAATCCAGTGGCCAGTTTGATTTGTTTTCATTATTGGAAGACGAGAGCAATGATGATAAATATGTACCATGCAAACCATGGTCTGAGGCTCAACGCCTGGAAGGGGAGCGGGAAGTATTAGGTTTTTATCTAACCGGACATCCAGCAGATCAATATCGTCGTGAGTTTGGTGATTTTATCGTTTCAATCAGTCAGCTAAATCCTTCTATGCACAAAAAAGCCATAATATGTGCGCAAATAGTAGGAATTCGTAAGATTGTGACCAAGCGTGGTAAGAAGTTGGTAATTCTGGGTATGGATGATTCTACGGCGCGACTTGATGTTGTTGTATTTGGAGAGCTTTTTGAGTCTTCTGCTGCGAACTTGGCGACTGGAGATATGCTCGTGATCGAAGGCGAAGTAGCGCATGATGATTATAATGGCGGCGTGAAAATGACTGCAAACTCTCTCTACGATGTCCCTACAGCGCGCACTAAATTTGCTCGATGTCTGGAGTTGCGCTTGCATGCCGGGAGCCAAGGGATTTTAGCTTCGATTAAGTCCCTGTTAAGCGCTCATGTTGGTCATTGCTCGGTGCAGTTTTCATACAGCAATGATTATGCAAAAGCGCAGTTGAGTCTGGCACCGCAATGGCAAGTAATGCCCAGTGATGAATTACTTGAGCTTTTGAGCAATCTCTTGGGTGATGAGCAAGTGGTGATGAAGTATTAGTATTTCGCAGCAAGGAGCTTGGGGGGGTATGTGAGAGAGCAAGCCCGGGTTCCGCTTTTTTGCCGTTCCCGGGATATTCATTTTTTAGTCCGCTAACAATTTATCCATTTTTGCCGCACAAATAAAATCATTATGACTTAAGCCATTAAGTGCATGGGTCATGAAACTCACGTGACAATAATTATAACCTACCTCTAAATCAGGATGATGATTTTCAATATTTGCTATCCATGCCAGAGCATTGACAAAGGCCATTGTTTCATAAAAATTGTTAAAAGATAAACTACGCTTAATGACTCGGTTATCTGCGCTGACTTCCCAATTTTTATTTAATTGAGGCATTAAATTTTTAATTTGTTCTGCATTTAATGCAGCCCCTATGCCTTCACATGCTTCGCAATGTTTGCTGCTTAAGTCACTAGTCATTTTATTTCCTTACTCACTTACTTCATTTATGCTGCGTTTCGGTGCTCTAAAATCCCACCATTTTGGCTCAATCTAGCGAATTGTCAATAGACTCTGATAATTACTCAATGTATCTAGAAACCGGCTGTTCTGCTCCTTGGTTCCTATACTGACTCGTAGGTAATTGTTCATCTTATATGGATGCAGTGGTCTAACGATGATACCTCTATCGAGTAGATAGTTATAGAGCGACATGCCGTCTTCCTTGCAGTCAATAGTCAGAAAATTGCATGCGGAGGGTAGGTAATTGATATCCAATTGATTTAACGCTTCTTTCATTTGCAGCATTCCCTCGGCATTAGTCCGTAAACTTAATTGAATAAATTCATCATCATCCAGAGCCGCATGGGCGGTAGTGAGGGCTACTTGATTGACGGTAAATGGTAGTTGTATACGCCGCATGAGTTCAATGATTGAGGGATGAGCCATCGCATAACCTAGCCGTACGCCAGCTAATCCATATATTTTTGAAAAGGTGCGTGTGATTACTAAATTGGGATGATGGGCGAGCCATCCAATGCTTTTTTCGTTTAATTGGGACGCAGCATATTCATAATAAGCTTCATCAACTACCAATAAGGTGCTTTCTGGAATATTTTCTAACAGGCGTTTTATTTCTTTCGGGCTAATAAGTATGCCTGTAGGATTATTCGGATTCGCTAGAAAAATTATAGCTGTTTGGGGGGTACATGCTTGAATCAATTTATCTACGTTGACATGCCAATTTGAATCAACCCCAATGGTATGAACCGGGATATTTAAAGTATTTGCTTGAATCGCATAGGTGCTAAATGCATATTCGTGGGTGATGATGTGTTTGTCATTATGTAATGCGAAACAGTTTAATAGAATCGTGTATATATAATCTGAACCATTACTTACAAAAAGCTGATCCGTATCGATTTCGAGTTTATGCGCCAGTTTAGGAATTAGGGGATGATTCATGGGAGAGGGATACGTTGCCAGAGTATGAGAGGACATTTCTTTTAAAGCGGCCAAAGCTAAAGGACTACAGCCTAAAGGATTTTCGTTGCTGGCCATTTTGATAATATCGTGGTCACTAATCCTTTTTTCCCGAGCTAATTCTTCTATGGATTTGCCTGGTTTATAAGGGATTAAAGATTGTATGCCTGGATGAGGTAATTGCTGAAAGTTAACCGTCATAATTTTCCCTAACTAAAAATTTTTATCATATTATCCAAGCTTTAGCATTCTGTCACGAGCCTATTAGGTTAAAAATCATTTAATTAATCACCGGATGATGAACATCCGGTATGAGATTATTTTTTAGAAAAATTCATTTGGGATGCCAAGTCATCAAAGGCACGATTGGGGATTAAATCGGATTCTGTTAGATACTGGCGATCAATGGGACATGAATGGTTTTGGCGTACCCAAAATCGAATACCTTTGGCTCCAATTCCTTGATCATCATTAAATGTATGACCATGAGGATCAATAACTGTAGGCGTTCCATTTACTCCTAGATGTTCGAATGTGATGGGATCCAAAAGTTCATTATTTGATCCAGAATCTTTTTCTTTCTTAGCAGAAGATGCTTGTCCTTTTAATGGGCCAAAAATAAGTTGTGCCCATGAAGTGCGCTTATAATGTTCTACTTGATCAAGAAATTCATCTGAATGAACTGCTTTATCTGGTACGCAACAGTCCGACCGATGTCCAGGGGCACCGACAGGAGCTTCCCCTGATTTTGCATAAACAAGTGCAACGCCCTTAAATATCGTATTTCTGCCTAGTTCAATTAAGTCGGTACATCTATTTAGTAAATAGGCTGGCATATAGAGTAGTGCTCCAATAGCCCAGCCTGCCAGGCCACCAAGTTCAGAACCGATGTAAGCAATAGGGGCAGATAAGGGTAAAAAAGGTACGAAAAATTCAAGTGCTTTTGCAGCAATATAAGGGATGGCAGTTAATGCCATGCCTATAGTAGCTACGCCAAGATTCCATGCTTTTTGAGAATAACTGCTTGGTACTTCATAAACATTGAGGTTTTCGAAAAAAGTTGTTTTGCCAATAAATACAGCAAACTCATCAAGTGAATCATACAGCTTCGTTTTAAGAAAAAGAAATCCTCGGAATAGTAAATCAGGAAAAAATAATGCAGTACCAATAATGGCTCCGACAGGGGCACCAATTGCAATGCCAAATATATCACCTATCCAACCAAAAAAACCGCGCATCACGCCATGGAGACGTGTGCCATCCTCGTATTCTATATATGCGCTATTTGTATCCCAATAAGAGGTATAATCAGGGAGCCAGAACAAAGCAAATATAAGATCAAGAATTATCCCGGGAATACTTGTAATTTCTCTTAAAACCCGACGGGTTAATAATTGACCTACAGTTGCACCTTTAGCGAAATAAGCATACATCGTTTGTCCCCTTTGATTTCCTAATTATTTTGTTTGTATTTCTTCTAGACTTGTATCCGGCGTCATTTTAAGCACATTAAAGATTAATAACAATCTAATGGGATAGATATAGATCATTTTGGTCCGCTTAGAGACTTTTATAGTTTGTATGCAGTGATGCAGATCTTGAATTTTTATTTCCAGGGCGCTAACCTGTGCCTGCAAACCAACCACAGGATAATGGAATATGAATTGTCAAAAGGGATTTTCCCTTACTGAAGTACTGGTATCTTTAGTACTGCTAACTACTTTGACTCTAGCTTTATTACAGCAACAGTCGCAGAGCAAACAATTATTAAATCAACTGGTTTTTCGAACACAAGGCTCTCAATTTCTTGACCAAATTGAGGAAACGTTGGTAGCCAGAGTTTCAAAACTTCCTCCAATTCCCGCTTCATATCATTTGGAAATACAACAAAAACATCACCAGGTACTGATTCATCTTGCATGGTTTGAACAACTAGGAACCATAACTCGTAAACGCAATCCCATAGGTCATATTAGATGAAAAAACAGATGGGGCTCAGTTTGACCGAGGTATTAATAAGTCTTTTTTTGGCAAGCGTGATTATGACTGAATTAATCCAACTTTATTTAGAAAGTAAGCATCAATATCTTGAGACAGAAAAAATTTTAGCAATGCGTTTTGATTTGCAATGGGTGAGTGATTTGCTGAGTGATAGTATTAGACGAGCAGGTTTTACGCCATGTTTAGGGTTGGATCGCCTGCAAACTATTGATCGACGAAATCATCACAACAAGATTCGTGCATTGAATATTAGTAATTATCCGAATCAATTCATTCAAATAAATCGCATGAATGAACATTTTGCAAAAATAGTTAAAATTCAAAATTCAACAGGAATATTGGTACAGAATTCGGTGATATTTCATAAAAGGCGTCCAATACTGATTGCAGATTGTGAACATGCTGAGATACAAGAAATATTCGATATCGAACCACAAAGTGAGCATTTACTTATTACTCTCAACAAGCCTCTGTATTTTTCCTATAACACCTCACCTTATGTTGGTGAGTATCTTGAGGAGAAATGGTTCATTAAGAACAATGCAAATCATGAGGATACGTTACATTATCAGTTGGTCCATACAGAAGAAATAACTCCGTTAATTCATTTCATGCATACCCGAAATCGACGCGTAAAAGAGAAGCAGTTTCTCGAAATTAGTATGGGCTTGGATGAGAACAAAACGCATGAGCTTAGGGTTTTGGTGCGCGGATCATGAGTCGTACGATGGAAACAAATAAAGGTTTTATTTTATTAGTAACCTTGCTTATTATTGGTGTGATCAGTTTACTGGTATTGACTTCAATGCAGCATGTATTGCTCTATTATAAGGCAATTAATAAACAAGAAATGTTACATCAGAACTTTTATCAATTAGAGGATGTAACTTTGCAATTAATGCATCAACATCAAGCATTCAATCAGGATTGTTTGGTTCACTCAGATTCTGCAAATCAGGCGATACATCATTTGCTTCATCAAAAAGGGTGTTCTTTGATGAGTGGGTTAACCCAGTACACGTATTACATTGAGGATTTGGGGGAGTTTCCATGTTTGGTAGTTCGGTATAAAGGACGAAAATCTGCAACACATCATCAACGAATTACGGTAGTACCCATGGAAGATGGGGCTCCTGCCTCGCTATTGCAAGTACGCTTTATCAGTGCGGGAAGAGTGATCCCTTGTCTTGCAAAGGAGCGCACAATTTCTTTAGGAGTGAGTAGTTGGCGGTATTTACCATCTATTTATTAAAATTTTTTTATATTGAATATTTATGGAATTTTTTTGTTTGTGAGTTCCATAAATATTATTTAAAATCAATTTCTTATTAATAGAATTTTTTGCTTGCCAATAGTTTTCAATAAGAACTTAATGGTTAAATTCTGCTATACTTTGTTGCAAAATATTCCATAACGTGTAAAAATTGTCCGCTATGAAAACGAAAATTATCTCTATTACACTTTTTTTAGCCTTGATTGCCTTAAGTAGTTTGGCATGGTGGTTTTGGCCGGCAAAACAGCCCTCAAAGATGTTCAGACAGGCTGATTTTGAACGTTTGCCTGGTTGGAAATCAGCAGATTTAAACAAATCCTTACTGACTTTTCAGACATCATGCCGTGCTTTTATCAAGCAAAACCCGGAGGCAGTTGTCGGGACGGATCATATAGATTTACAAGTAAAGGATTGGCAACCGGCTTGTAAAGCTGCTTTAAAAATTTCTCCTACATCAGAACAGGAAATAAAACAATTTTTTGAAAAATGGTTTACTCCGGTAGAGTTCACTGATATTGGGGAAAAACCTGGATTATTTACCGGTTATTATGTCCCTACAATTAAAGGAAGTTATAAAAAATCCAAAGAATTTCATGTTCCTCTGTATGAAACACCAGATGATCTTGTGACTTCTGATTTGGGTCTATTTTTTAACGACCTAAAAAGTCGCCGTATTGTAGGCCGGTTAGAGGGTAAAAAGCTGGTTCCTTATTATACTCGTGAAGAAATTAATAATGGAGCACTTAAAGGTAAAGCACGTGTTTTGGTATGGATTAATAGCCCTATAGATCGTTTGTTTTTGGAAATTCAAGGCTCGGGAGTGATTGAACTTGAAGATGGCAGCAATCTTTATATAGGTTATGACTCCCAAAATGGAAAACCTTATACTGCAATTGCCGGAGTATTGATTAAAAAAGGGGTGATGACTAAAGATAATGCCTCCATGCAGGCAATAAAGCGTTATTTGGAAGCTCATCCCAAGCAGATGGATAAAATAATTAATCAAAATAAATCCTTTGTTTTTTTCCATAAGATGTCTTATGGGGTTGCTTTAGGTTCACAAGGTGTGGCATTAACTCCTGGTTATTCGCTTGCTATTGATAAACAATGGGTACCTATGGGAGCTCCTCTTTGGTTAACTACTACACGCCCTGATAGCAACAACCCAAACGAAAATAAGCCCATGCAACGCTTGATGATCGCTCAAGATACAGGTGGAGCAATACGCGGTAAAGTACGCGGGGATGTCTTTTGGGGGGGGGGCGATAAAGCAACTTTAATCGCCGGACATATGAAGAATCATGGCCATTACTGGATTCTCCTGCCCAAGCAAGCGATATCTCGTTTAGAAAAAAATAAGTTGATTTCTGGATAATTACCCTCACCCCTAGCCCTCTCCCGATAATGGGAGAGGGGAATACTTTTCTTGAGAAACTTAAGTATTTCCTTTCTCTTTGTTGGGAGAGGGGGTGGAGCGTATTTTCTTTATAACTTACGTATTTCCCTTCTCCCCTGTGGGGAGAAGGTGTCCATAAGGGCGGATGCGGGATGCGATAAGATTAACTGTTATGGTTATTTTTTATCTGCTGTAGATTGTTCCAAATTTCCTTGCAACGGTGGTATAACACTATTTAACGCTTCAGTATTGCTATTCAATGGCTGAACCGCATCGTCTCTTAAAGCATCAGCCAAGCTTATGAATTTGTATCCATTTTTTCTATATAATTCAATAATATCTTCTAAACATAAACTGTTAAGAAGGTTTGCGTGGATTAATAAGATTTGTTTTACGGGTTGGCCATCAACTTTTTTTGCTCTTCGCTCTGCGAGTAATGTTTGTTTCCAGATGTAAGCCAGGTAGCGTTTTTTAAATGCTGGAAGACTTTGAGCTCTTTTTCTATAAGGAATTTTGTAGAAACGAGCATTAAACTCATAATCTTTACTGTCGATTGTTACGGGAGCGATAGTATATTGATGGGCAGCCAGGTAGTCATACACTTTTTGTTTCTTTTGCCCAGTCCCTTCAGCGAGGTATGGGTAGCGAAAATATTTAGGTTCTGTCATTACAGGGGCTAAAACCGTATCAGCATGATCGATATCAGCAATGTATTTATCTGCGCTCATACTATTCAAGCTTTTATGAGTATAAGTATGATTTCCTAGAGCAAAACCTTGATTGCGGAATGTTTCCAGAAGATCCCATTCACTTTTCGGAATGGCACCTCCAATTGCAAATCCAGTAGCGGGGACTTGATTGTCAACAAGTGCTTTGACTATAGCCATAAATCGGGCTTGGGTTCTTTTCAAGCTTGCCGGTGTTGCAGCACCAGAGCCAACAAAGGGTAAATCATCAATTGTAATCGCAATTTCTTTTTCTTCTGCAAAACATGGAGAATTCAGTATGCAAAACAAAAGGGTTACAGCGCTCCATCGAAGTAACATGATATCCCCTAATTTATTTTTATTATTTAAAAATAACTATAGTAGACAATTATTAAAAAAGTATAATTTTTTAATAATTTCTTATTTATCAAGAGAATTGTTAGTGATAAACTGAAAAATTTTTTAATCAAAGCACCAGGGCAGAATTAAATGAAATGTTCACAGACTCTAGAATTACAACACTAAAATCCTTATCCAGTCCGAGTTGATTGTTATTCTAATTTTTGTTTTGTTTTTCGTAATCCTTCAAATATTGACTCGGAAATGTGACTCGGAAATTGGGATGGTAATTGCTTTGCAACTTCCTGAATAACAGAATCCGTTCGTTCCAACATTTCATTGAGAATGAGTTCAGCTCGTTCCGAAGAATAATTCGCATCTTTTGCAGTGTCTATAAAATGTCGACGTTGCAAAGTATGCCAATGGTAATGATTATTTTTTCCTTTTAAAGCCATGGCCATTTTTATTTTCTGGATTTGTAATTGGTTGTTCTTTATTAGTGGATAGGCGGACATGATGTCGTATAAAGGTGTGAGTCTATATTTTCCTTCTGGTTCAATAAAAAGACTGAAATTTTTAGCATGTCCATCAATTCCGGCAATAAGCCAGAAGAATACCTGGGCGCGATAAAACATATCACGATCAGCAATCGAATTCGCTGAACCGAGCAATAACTTCATAATATCTTTAATACCAGGACCTCCATCTGATTGATATTTGATATTGTAAGAAACGCCTAATGCTTGACATGTATCTTCTTGAGGTAATCGCATAAGCCAGCTTTTATCACGAGACAATCGGCGATCAAAACGTTCTACTGATAAAACTTTTATATCTTCAAATTGAAGAATTTCACAATCGGCTGTGGGCAGTCCATAGCTTTTTGCGAGTAGCGAGCACAACCATTCATTTTCACAACTATCTCGTAAATCCATTTGTTGGTGTGCAATCATGCCAATAGGTAATTTAAAAATGTGTGTGGTGGGTGTCTCTTGAAGTGGTTCACACCATTGATTCTGATGATATAGAAAAGCAGTTTTTTCTTGTGCACCAGCAATAGAAATCCGGAAATCCTCATCTTCTTGACTCATGCCTAATGGATTTATTTGATAATTTCGTAAAATAGAGGCAATTTTTTGTTCTGTTAATGGTTTAAATTTAATTGTTTTTTCAAATTCAGTTAATGGCCCCGTCATGAGTTGAATGGCTCCCACGCAATCTCTGCCAATCCCTGCAAGTAAATCAAAGGGCTGGCTCGTTGCTATTTGAAAACGGGCTTGGATTCGTGCACGAATTTGTTGGTTATCAGGGAGCAAATTATCAAAAAAATTATATACCACATCACCAGTATAGGTTTGCTCAATAAGTGGTAAAGATAATGAAATGGGGCGAGCTCCTGCTTGATTTAACCAGTCTTGATGATAAGTAAATTTCAATCCCCCCTGAGACATTTTCTCAAGCATTCCCACCAAAATGCCATTCATTAAGACATAAAGAATTTGATTTTTTTTTACCATTCATCGTTCCATTGATTGGTTGTTGTATTGGATTTACTTTTTGTTGATGTTTTTAAATCCAAATCCAGAGCGGATAATATCCTAAATAAAGTACTTAACCTCATATTTTCTGGGTTATTTTCGATTGCAGAAATAGTTTTTTGCTTTAAACCCACTAAATCGGCAACTTCAGCTTGGCTCAGGTTTAGTTTTTTTCGTTGATTTTTTATCAACAGGGCCAGCTCCAGAGGTGAGTGAATCAGCATAAACGCTCCTGATAAATTGATACCTTATTGGGGATATTTTTAATTCTATACCCTAAAATGGATAATTTCAATTTTATCCTTTTAAGGGTATAAAAATGGCTTGCGAAAACCCCAAGGTCGAGGCAAAAAATGTTTTTACTGAGGGAGTTTAGATAGACTAAATGACCGAATTAAAAACATTTTTTAACGAAGAGATTGGGGTTTTTTCGTAAGTCCTGATAAATTTGAATCGATACCTTACCGGGGATAGATTCATTGAGTAACGACGTTCTAAAACGCTCAATTGGTTTAAGTAATCTATACTAATACAATTCGCTTGACACGGAATGTTTTTGTTTTTCCTAGAGTATGTTGATATTTCATTTAATTCCGCCTACTTTCCGCTTTATGTTCTGGATCGATACAGAGACACACTAAATTTGGATTCTGCGCATAAAGCACGGAATGTAGGTGGCACATAACAAAATTTGAGGGTTAAGGACTTAAATCGAGCCTAAATTCTTCTGAATCTGAATCATCTTCTTCGTCATAACTCCAATTCTCCCAAGGATCGCCAATAGAAAATGCTACTGCTAATTTTTCATATTGTTCTCGAACTAAAGAATGTGCGTAATCAAAATATTTGCAATTTAATGTTCTATCACTATCAGATTGATCCCATTTCATTGCGAGCACATTATCATGGAATTCTTTGAGGGAGTTATGTAGATTCACTGCTAATTTATAGTCTTCAATATCAAATTTACAATCATTGAATAAAATATGTTGTAGCATAAATTTTGTTTTTAATTGCAGAATATTTACCTGTAACTGATAAATATTTTTGAGTAAACATTGACTATCTTTTATAAAAGAACCAGTAAAGTTAGAAAGAAGATTATTAATTTTATTTTGTATTTCTTCATTTTCTTTTAATAAATCAAAATTGTTTTTGTTATCGCGGAGAATTTCATTATAAGCTGATTCGATATGTAACAAATCTTTCTTAAATTCTTTACTAATCGATTTATAGATACCTATCATTTTTCCAATAGATGGGTTGATAAAAAAACGCTTTGAATAAACCATGAACACACCAAAACAACAAGATAAAAAACAGTCATATTATACAAAAATAATATTAAGTGAGTATTAAGTGATCCATGGTGGGGCTTGTAAAATGGTTCAATTATTTTCTCAAAATGTTTTATATATATGAATATGGTGTCTATTTATTTTCAAGTAATCCCTTTGTTTTTCTGGGTAGTCTTTTTTTTCTAAAATTGATTTTAAAACTCTTAATTCAGATTTAAAAACAGGAATAAATTTTTTATCTGTCATATGCATATAAATATAGCTTTTTTTTAAATTTATCTTTGTAATATAAATACAAACTTGATATTCATATGTGCTATGTACCCATTTATAGATTATGCAGGCCGTTGACTCATCGATTTTCTTGATTTTAGTATCTAAACTATAACGAGACCTTGAGCGAATTTCATAATAACCATGTTTTGTTGCAATTATAGATTGATGGCAAGTCCATAGAGGCATGTTTTTTTGTTGGGCTACAAAATTTACCAATCTAGACATTGGTTTGTGAATTTCTATACCGACTTCCATTGGCACCTCTAAATCGCCTTTTTTATACTATCTGCAAGTCTTTTCATGTTTTGTTCAGTAAAGTCCTCTTCTTCGGTTGCAGAATTCGGTGTCCTTTCTATTAATTCGATAAAATATCCAGCATAATTTTTTGTAATAAAAAATTGTTTTAAACCACTTATCGGATCAAGAATAATCTCACTGGAAGTCGTCTCTATTTTATGGTTTACACAAAAGTCCCACTCAGATTGTATATCGTTAACTTTAAATGCTATATGATGAATTCCGGGACCATATTTTTTTAAATATTTATGAAATACTGTGTCCTCATTCATCCCCTGTGTCACAACACAAAATATTTTTTTATTGTGAGGTAGCAGCAGGATACAATTAGTCATATCATAATCTGGAGCAACAACTGTGCCGGTATTAATAAGTTTTTCATATTTGTACTTAAAGCCCAAGTAATTTACATGAAAATCAGCCACTTTTTTTGCATCTTCAACTATTAAGGTGTAGTGATCCATATTTCCTAGTGTAAGACAACTTTGTTTATTTCTGCCCATACAATCTCCTCGTTTAAATCTATTAATAAATTGAAAATCCTAGAGAATAAATATTATTCGGATCAAATGTTTTTTTTAGCTTTAAGAATTCTTCCCAGCAAGAACCATAATGATTTGGCCAACTTAAGGTTTTTAAAGAATCACAAGGATAACGACATGCTCCAAGTGCAAGCGCTTTTTTATAGAAATCCATGATCAGATAAGAAAATTGCTTGCTTGCAAGTGTATTCATATTTCGAGATAAAATACCTAATAAAAAACAATAAGTTGATTGAGGCTTTATAAAAAAGGGGCTTTTTATTACCGAGCTTTTCAGAGGAATAAATAGGATAGTACCAAATCCTAATTGCTCATAGCTTAGTTGATTAAGCAAAGTATAAAACAAGTCTAGGCATTTTTGATTATAGGGAAATAGTAGAGTAGCTTCAGTATGAGTAGAATCTTGTTTTTCTAAACCAGGATCTAAAATGGGTGGAATTCTATAAAGATAATCTTTAATAGAAAAGGATTCTTTAAGGCAATCTTTAAATATAGGGGGGGATGAATTTGATGCAGAAAATTCTGTAACCTCTAAAATGGCTAGCCATTTAGAGCGAGAAAAGTCTTTGTGGTAAATTTTTTTATAATCACTCCCTAGTCGCCGTTTAATTAATTCACTCTTGTTACACTCAAAGTGCGCAATTATTGCATCAACTCTGGTTTTCTCTATAAGCTCAAAACTATCTTTAAAAAATGTGTCAAAATTGGTGTAAATTTGTTTATACACCGTACAATTTGTAGGGCTTTTTCTTAAGGTCATTTCAACGCTAGTTATAATCCCAAATTGGCCTAACCCTGCGCGTGCTGCGTTAAACAATTCAGAGTGATGGGTCTTGTCCATTCTATAATGCTGTCCAAATTTTGTAACAATAGACGCTTTAACAAGATAATCAGATTGAATTCCATAACGGAAAGAGGCACTCCCAATACCTCCCATAGATATTGTTCCGCCGAGTGATAAGTCCAACCAATCTGTAAATACATAGGGCATTAGTCCATAATTTAAACAGTAGTTAATTAATTTTCGCCAACTTACCCCAGAATCAGCATTTATGCAGTAAATGTCATTTTTAGTCTTTTTTAAACTGTGAATACGATTTAATTTTTTTATATTGATTAAAATTCCTTTATTAGTTTCATGCTGGTTACCTGTTGAATGACCAAAGCCTTTTACGGCTATAGGCATTTTATATGTGTTTGCAAGTTTTACAATTTTAAGAATATCATTCCTGCTTTCAGGTTCGACAATAAGGGTTGGAGGGTTAAAAGGGCCTCCATAATTACAGGAATACGAAATTAGTTGCCTTGGCTCAGTAATGCATTTTATTTTTTGATTCTGTAAATCCTTAAGGATGGGCAACATAACTTTCGCTCCTTTACGGTAAATTTAGTTTATATAGAGATATTCTTCAAATTTTTTTATCTCTACATGTTAAGAAGCGGCCAGTTTTCACTTCAGGTTGGCCATTCTCTTTATAAAGGCGGACCTTATCCCAATTATGCGCTCCTCTAATCAGTCAGGACTTACGAAAAACCCCAATCTCTTTGTTAAAAAATGTTTTTAATTCGGTCATTTAGTCTATCTAAACTCCCTCATTAAAAACATTTTTTGCCTCGACCTTGAGATTTTTCGTAAGTCCTGTCAGTGTTTACTCGCGAATTGAACACTCTTAGAGCATTTCCGGCATCTCTATATCCTGCATCTATTCTCCTTCCGAGAGTGTCGGAAGAAAAATCAAAGGGGGCGTTTACATTCTCGGGATCTTTGTTTTCAATATAAAGGATATTTTGAATGTATTTATAGTTTATTAGACGTTGATACCCTGGCAATTGCTTGATAGGACTATCAATGGGGACAATCTGTTCAATTTCATTGATTACTTCGATATATTCATTAATTTTTTCCGTTAATTCTTTATTAAAGCGGATCTTATTAGAAAATTGAATTTCAAAAATCCTGTCAAAAACATCAATCATATTTTTGGGTATTTGGCCTTTGCTTGGGAAAAGATTAATTACAATAATTTGCTTTTCTACGCTAGGATCAGGATTAAGGCTCTCTAAAACAGGGGAGAGCGGTGTGTTTTCAAATAAGCCGCCATCCCAATAACAGGTGTTTTTTATCGTGGTCATAGGGAAACCAGGAGGTAAACTGCCGCTTGCTAAAACATGCAGTGGAGTAATTTCTGTTCGATCATTACCTTGATTCGAAAAGGTTTTGACTTTTCCTGTTGCAATATCGGTTGCGGTAAGAATTAGACGCATAGACGAGTTATTTACTTTTTTAAAATCAATGTATTTTTCTAATAGTTGTTGCAAAGGTTTGGTGAGGTAAAAGCAAGTCCAATCGGCTAAATTCCAATAGTCAGTGCGCGGGTAGAAAAAGGACGGATTTCCGAATAAGGCTAAATAAGAAGCGAGTTTATCATTCAGAAAAGGGGAAGAAAAAAGAGCAAATTCGTTCCATATTGCTTCAAGAGTTGCAATAGGCTCATCTTTGGCTCCAACTAAGGCTATTGCATTAATAGCACCTATAGAAACCCCTGAAACAATATCTAGTGAAAATTGAGGCTCTTCATAGAGACGTTTTAAGGCGCCAAACTCATAAGCTCCTAGTGCACCGCCTCCTTGCAGCACCATCCCTGTTTGTTTCATGATATCCATTCTTAATATCGATTGAATCTAATCCTTAAGTATAGATTATTTTCATTAACTCGAAATTGCAGCAAGTTCATAGTGTAAATTATGTTTCTAATTAGAGATCCACATGGGGAATCTTTCGATTCTTCATATCACCGATCACTATAACCGCTGGTTTTGCATCAGTCTGAGTATTGGTGCCATCCATACCTAGAAAATCATCATAGGAAAAAGCGTAGGAATTTAAATAACTAGTTTGTGGATGATCTATATTTTTATCGAAACTCAACGCATGCATGGCCTCAGAATACACATTGATGCAGGGTGCATCTTTTGTAGCACCACATTGATTGATAATGTAATCCACCGAATTTTCAACATTGTTAAAGTAGTATTTGAGTAGTTGTTGCATTTGTTGTTTATTTTTGAAAACCGGGTTACCTAGTGAATCAAAGAAATCCTTACCAATGAAGGCAGATTCTTTGCGCATCAACATGCCCGAAACAATAGCAGAGGTCAGATCGCGCGCAATGGTTGAATCTACAGCGTTTCGATTATAAAAAGGTGCTTGTGCTCCCATTAATATTGAATTGCTGGCTTGTGGTGAACTTAGATTATAAGACAACGATTCAGAGCTTGAGCCCCCATCCGGTGAAAAGACTAATGTTTGAGTGTTCGGTTCAAAAGTACCTGACCAGATACCTTTATTCAATTCGCTTAAATCAATTTTAATGGAACGATTGATAGCGGAAGAATAGTATTTACTAAGCTCATTGATATAGTTTGTAAAATATCCATTAAATCGATTACCAAATCTTCCAGGAGCATCAACTCGCATTAATACATTTGCTGAATTATATACCACCAGACTGGACCATTCAGAATTGTTCCATCGTAGAGCGCATTCGGGAGAGTTTATTGTTTCACCTGCAGCACGACAAACAATGGTTTTCATATTTTTAATGACACCATCTAGGCCGCCCGCATGTCCATACTCGTGACCCGCTTGTTGAATCGTATAGGGGATAGCAATAAAATCAACTCCTGTTGGGTTAATAACCGTTTCATCACTGGTGCTGTAATTAAACTCAACCTTATCAAAAAGCGTTCCATTTGTAGTCGTTTCGGGATTATTTACATCAGGTTGTTTTGGAGTCAGGGTATTCTTTTCTGTAGGCATATCCAAGGCATTTCCAAAAGAAATATAAACTCTACCAGAAGTAAGATGTGGAATGCAGGCTTGAGCTATTCCTCCTGAACTGGGAATTAATTCTGACAATGAAATACCGTAGTCTTTCCCATTCATATTGGCATCATTAATATCAACAAGTGTGCCCACTTGATTTCCATCATTAAATTTCACGTAAGCATGTTTGTTTGTTGTAGGATCAATACCCAAAACTACGATATACGTATTCTTATTTTCAATGCTTGTATTGTTCGTTTTTGATAAGTCAAAGCGAACCGACATTCCGCCGCCCTTACATGAGTTTTGTGCGAAAGCACAGTTACTTATAGCCAATAAACCAGTCAAACCGAACATTAAAGCGTTCATTCTGTTCATTTTGGATATTTTCATTGTATACCTTATTTATTTGGAAATATTTAATGCATAATGCGCATTAATTAGTTTGAAATTTTATTTTACACGTCTTTTTGCAGTAATTGTACTCAGTAAATCAAATTAATGAGCATAAGGTATATAGCATATTATTCTTAAATACGAAAATCCCTGGAAGTAAGCAAGGTTAAATAAACTCTAAGATTACGCTGTTATTGTTTGACAGTAAGGATACTTCGTGAAAAAAATATGGAGGAGATAAGTCCAATTCTTCGGTGGTAATGCGGCTATCATATTACTCATGATTCATCTATATTTATAGATGGGAGTCGAAAATGAAATTAAGTAAAAAACTGTGTTTTATGCTGGCTTATTTGTTGGTGATATTGCCTTTTATTGGTTTTTATTTTGGTAATTTTTATACTTTCCTCCCATTTTTTATATTATTTACCATGGTTCCTTGGATGGATGTTTGGTTAGTTGATCCCAGCAATCCTGATAGCACTCAAGAACACGTATTACTAAAAGACAAATATTTCAAACTTCTTACTTGGATATATGTCCCTTTGCAATGCTGCTTTGTAATTTATGCCGCTTATTTGGTTGCACATGTTCCTTTAACAGCAATAGAGTTTATTGGGTTTAGCTTATCAATAGGGCTCTTAACCGGTGGAATTGGAATTACTCTTGCTCATGAGCTCATGCATAAAAACTCCATGATAGACCAACTCTTAAGTAAAATTTTATTAGTCACTGTATGTTATGGTCATTTTTTTATTGAACATGTCCGCGGTCATCATGTTCACGTGGCCACACCCAAAGATCCTGCGACATCTCGATTAGGAGAAAGTTTGTATCACTTTTTACCAAGAACAATTATCGGCTCGTTTCGTTCTGCTCTGAACCTAGAGCGTAAGCGTTTAAATCGTCTAGGGTATCCATGGTACCATTTAACCAATCAATTCTGGTGGATTATCAGTATGCCGATTATTCTGGCAACTGCTCTTTTTTATTTTGGCGGATGGATGGTCCTTCTTTTCTTTATTATTCAGTCTTTGACCGCCTTTATTTTGCTGGAAATCATCAACTATATCGAACATTATGGTCTGGAACGTAAAAAACTCGCCAATGGAGCCTATGAGAACGTTTCAATTCAACACTCTTGGAATGCGAGTCATTGGCTTAGCAATATGCTTCTATTTCACCTGCAAAGACATTCTGATCATCATGTTCACGGAGCACGTCCTTATCAGTTATTAAGGCATATCGAGACAAGTCCCCAACTTCCTTCAGGTTATTTAGGAATGATAATCCTAGCTCTTTTCCCTTCACTCTGGCGGAAGGTAATGGATAAGCGAGTACTCGCTCATCGCTCGAAAAATTAGTGAATTTTATCTTATGGGGTTTATCAAGAATAACGCCTGAGCCTTAGGCTCAAACTCTGGAATTTATAATAATTAATTTGAATAAACGCGAAACAAATTTTGGATCAATGGAGTATTCATTAGATAGAGATTCATAAAACTCCAAATTCTTTTTTTCTTGCTCGAGATCGATAATTTGTTTCCCTTCTTTTCTTATTAATGTGCCCATTTTTTTACATAGATCCTGACGAAGAGCGATATATCTAATAATGTCATGATCTATGTTTTGAATTTGCTCTCTTAATTGTTCGATTGTTGACATATGTCGCTCTAAGTTCCGTATCACTCAGTCCAATGACGGATTAAATAGCCATGTTCCAATTGATTGACCTCTTGTATATTAGCAGCAATTCGAACAACATGACCACTACCTGGGGCACGATTGATTGAATATCCCTCGGTGCTTTCAATGGCTTCAAGTCTAAAAATGAGATTACCATTTGGAAGCATGATTTCAAGAGTATCACCAAGAGCAAATTGATTTTTTACTAATACTTCAAGCAGTTGTTTACTGCTGTCATAATTAAGTAATTCACCTACAACCTGCTGTTTAATACCCGTTTCATTGCGATCTTTATAACTTTGATATTCTTCCGGAACATGACGACGGTAAAATCCTTCTGTGTAACCTCTGAGTGATAGTCCTTCCAATGTATCCATGAGATTCCAATCAAAGGGGTTACCAGCAACCGCATCATCGATGGCTTTTCGATACAATTGAGTCACGCGAGCCACATAAAAGTCTGATTTAGTACGACCTTCTATTTTTAAACAATCAATACCCATTTGTGCAAGTGTTTCAACATGTTGAATTGCCCGTAAATCTTTTGAGTTAAATAGATAAGTACCATGTTCGTCTTCTTCGATGAGATTCATTTCTCCTTCACGCTGAGGCGATTGTTCAAATAGAAAAGTATTGGGTTCTACATGTGTATTACCCCATTCATCTTCTGTGCCTTCTTTAATATTATATTTCCACCGACATGAATTGGTGCATGCTCCTTGATTCGGGTCGCGGTGATTAAAATAGCCGGATAAGAGACAACGTCCCGAATGGGCCATACATAACGCGCCATGCACAAATACTTCTAATTCAATATCTGGACAATTTTCTCGAATTGCCTGGATTTCTTTCAAAGACAACTCTCGAGATAAAATAATTCGCTCAAGACCAATAGATTGCCAAAATTTTACGGCGGCAGAGTTCATCACATTAGATTGTACTGACAAATGAATCGGCTGATTGGGCCATTTTTCTCTAACCATCATAATGAGGCCCGGGTCTGTCATGATTAAAGCATCTGGACCGGCTTCAATCACTGGAGCAAGATCATCAAGGTAAGTGTTTATTTTATTGTTGGGAGCAATGATATTACTTGCGACAAAAAATAGTTTGCCTTGGGCGTGAGCTTCACTAATGCCCAACACCAATTTATCATGGGAGAATTCGTTATTTCTGGCTCGTAGACTATAACGAGGTTGTCCTGCGTAGACAGCATCTGCTCCATAGGCAAACGCTCGTCGCATACGCTTTAAAGAACCTGCAGGAGATAATAATTCTGGAGATTTCATATTAACTGTTTAACCCTTATAAAAATAAATCAATGAACATTTTGTTTGGTAAGTGGCCAAGAAGCGTCTTAAGAAGATAATTCCATCTTGTTTGACTTTCTGGCCATAAAAGAACAGCAGGGATTACATTGCCATCATGTTCATGTCCATCTTTTCATATAAATTATACATTATCCACATAGTACCTATTACCAATACCAACACCACAACTAAGGTGAAGAGAAAACTTAATAAATTCCAACTTGTTTTTGAATTTGTATTTAAATGGAGAAAAAACACAAGTTGCACAAAAAGTTGTATTATAGCAAGAACCCCTACTGCTATGTATAAGATTTTTGGAGGCAGGGCAGAAGAGGCAACCAAATAAAACGAGAACAGCGTCAAAAGAAGTGAGGCAACAAAACCAATAGTATAGGATTGATATGTGCCATAGGACGCGCCTGTATCTGCATCTAAAATAAGTTCATGTTTTGACATTTTAAATTGCTCCCATCAAATAGACGACTGAAAAAACAAAAATCCAAACAATATCCAGAAAATGCCAAAACAAACCGAGACAAGTAAATTTTGTCTTGGTGATGGGGGTAATACCATGCACATTAATTTGAATTATAATGGCTAACATCCAGATAAGTCCTACGGTGACATGTAATCCATGGGTGGCAACTAAAGTAAAAAATGATGATAAAAATGCACTTTTAGTCCATGTATGGCCTTCTAAATATAAATGCCGAAACTCATAACTTTCCATTGCAATAAAACAAAGACCCAAAACAAGAGTTACCCACATCCATCGGGTCACTTTCTCTGAGGAGCTACTCTCGCGAGCGAGCATCGCAAGACCATAAGTAAAGCTGCTGGTTAATAGTAGTAACGTTTCAGTTAAGACAAAGGGCAGACTAAAAAGTTCCTTGGCATGCGGCCCACCGAAAGTATGGGTATGAAGAACGGCATATACTGCAAATAAGGAGGCAAATAATATGCAATCCGTCATAATGTATATCCAAAAGCCGAATACATTTTTAGAGCCATCAAAATGATTATCATCGATATGAGTGTCTCGTTCTGCCGCGTGACTGCGAAGCTGGGAATGTTTGTCGCTACTGGATCCTGTTAACATGTCACGAGTAGTGGTCGGAATTGCGGTCGAGGCCTGAATATCTTTTATTAGCGTATTACTCATCATTAGCTTCCTACAATAGATCGTTGATATTTAATTTCATTCGCTTCCACTTCATTTGCAGTGATATGATAATCCGTGTCGTAATTAAAAGATCTCATTATCAGAGATAGGACAATGCTGCCAAGGCCTAATAGGACGAGCCACCAAATATGCCATACCATGGCAAAACTAAAAATGAACGCAAAGATACCTATAATAAATCCCACTGACGTGTTCTTAGGCATATGGATATCCTGGTAGGTTAAAATCTCTTTATTGGTTTTATCTAATCTATTTATTTCTTTCTGTTTTTGTTCCCAAAAATTATCAATATCACTAACAACGGGGATATGTGCGAAGTTATAAGGAGCAGGGGGAGAGGCTGTATTCCATTCTAAGGTGCGACCATCCCATGGATCTCCAGAAATATCACGATACTTCTCTTTGTTTTTAATGCTCACTATGATCTGTAATACCTGAAAGATAACTCCCAATGCAATGATTCCTGCACCAATGGCCGCTACAATTAAATAAGGTTGAAAACCTGTGGAAGCATCATAATGATACAAACGACGAGTCATTCCCATCCCACCCAGGATATAGAGGGGGGTAAATGCGACAAAAAAGCCAACGAGCCAACACCAAAAAGCGCATTTACCCAGTGATTCATTTAGGGTGAAACCAAACATTTTGGGGAACCAGTACGCCAAGCCAGCAAAATAACCAAACACAACGCCACCAATGATTGTGTTATGAAAATGACCGACTAAAAAAGTACTGTTGTGAACTTGAAAATCAATGCCTGGAACAGCAAGCATGACGCCAGTCATTCCACCAATCGTAAAGGTTACAAAAAATCCCATTAGCCAGTACATTGGGGTAGTAAATCTAATCCGTCCTCGATACATTGTGAACAGCCAATTAAAGACTTTCACACCGGTAGGGACGGAGATAATCATTGTAAGGATTCCAAAAACAGCATTCACGTTTGCACCTGCACCCATCGTAAAAAAGTGATGAGCCCAAACAATGAAGGCCAAAAAAGTAATCACTGCAGTAGCCCAGACCATCGTTTTATAACCAAATAATGCTTTTCGAGAAAACGTTGCAACAATCTCTGAATAAACACCAAATGCGGGTAAAACTAATACATAGACTTCTGGATGACCCCAAATCCATACTAAATTGACATATAGCATTTGATCCCCACCAGCTCCAGTGGTAAAGAAATGCATATCAAGGTATCTGTCTAAACCAAGTAATGCCAATGCAACAGTCAGTACAGGGAAAATAAGCATGACTAGAATTGAAGAACAAAAAGCAGTCCATGTAAAAATCGGTATTTTCATTAAGGACATTCCAGGGCAACGCATTTTAAGGATTGTCACGAAAAAATTTATTCCCGACATAAGGCTACCGATGCCGGAAATTTGGATAGCCCAAATGTAATAATCCATTCCAACTGTTGGACTGTATGCAAGTTCAGAAAAGGGAGGATATGCTAGCCAACCGGCATGAGCGAAATCACCGATCAATAAGGACACATTGACTAATAGAGCACTCACTGCAAAAAGCCAAAAACTAAGTGAGTTTAAAAAAGGAAATGCAACGTCACGAGCCCCAATTTGTAGTGGTATTACGAAGTTAAATAACGAAAACATAAGTGGCATTGCCACGAAGAATATCATTATAGTCCCATGAGCAGTAAATATTTGATCAAAATGCTCGGGAATGAGATAGCCATAGGAATCACCAGAAGCCATAGCTTGCTGAGCCCTCATCATAACCGCATCGATAAATCCTCTAACAAGCATTACTAGCGCAACAAAAAGATACATTTTCCCTATGCGTTTATGATCTACTGTGATTACCCATTCATGCCAAAGATAACTCCATTTTTTGAAATAAGTGATTCCTCCTAACACGGCAACACCGACAATAATGATGAACGTCAGCATTGAAAATATAATAATTTGCTGGCTGATGGGTTCATAAAGATAAGGGAAAACCTCTTGGAGATTACTAAGTTTTCCTAATAATGTTTGTAGCATGACGATTTCCTTTTTGTATTAACTTGGGTACATAAACTTACGGAGAATTTGCTCTATGCTTTTTTATGATCTTTGTTTGGCATCATGTAATGCATAATTATGCTGTCAAATAATCCAGCATCTACACTACCGAAATACCTGGCGGGATCATTAATGGATTTTGGTACCAGCTGCTCCCAAAATACTGATGAGGTCAATTGGTCATGTGACTGTTTGATTGAATCAACCCACTTGGTAAAATCCTCTTGAGAAGTAACTTCGGTGTTAAAGTTCATTTCTGCAAAACCGATACCCGTGTAGTTTGTTGCAAGCCCTCGATAATTTCCTGGAGTATCTGCAATAAGATGCAACTGTGTAGTCATTCCTGTCATTGCATAAATTTGTCCCCCAAGCTGTGGAATGACGAAGGAATTCATAGGTGATGCAGCTGTAATTTTAAAATTGACAGGGGTATCAGTAGGAATTTTAAGATAATTAAGGGTGGCTATTTGATACTCCGGGTAAATAAACAACCACTTCCAATCAAGTGAGACAACCTCAACTAAGACTGGCTTTTTTTGTGAATCAATTGGCTTATAGGGATCTAAACTATGAGTGGTTTTCCAAGTTACTGTACCTAAGATTAAGATAATAATGCATGGAATTGTCCACCAGACTATTTCCAAAATAGTACTGTGGTTCCATTCGGGTGTATATTTCCTATTACTTCCCTCGCGATACCGCCATCCAAACCAGCATGCCATGAAAATAACCGGAATTACGACAATCAGCATGAGTTTAATTGAAAAGATCATTAGATTTAATTCAGTTGCTGCAATTTGCCCTTTAGGTGCTAATGCTCCGGAATTGCAACCGTTTAAAATAAGTAAAATCATTATAAGTAGAACAACACTTACAGGCCTCATTATCCATTTACCTGGAAATCCATACTCGGCTTTATGAATTGGTTGTATCATACTTTTAATTCTCCTATTTTTAGATTCGCAGGCGGTTTTTTTATATTTCTAGGGTTCTAATAAGATATTTACTGTATTATTTTGATGTGTGGAAAATCCTCGATTATGCGGCCTCCTTAAAGGTCATCCACAATTTGTTTTCAAAATCATATAATTTGCAGTTCTTGAAAATATCTAATACATAACGCAACTTAAAATTATATTCATGAAAGTATTCGCCATATTTAGTTTTTAGTGCCTTATGAGCTTGCGGTAAGTTATAAAAAGGAATTCTTGGATCTAAATGGTGAGGTATATGTACCATTATATTGTGTAATAATACTCTTGAGATTTTTGAGGTATGGATAACAGTACTGCAATATAAAGCACCAACAGAATGAGACCATTCAGCTTTTAGATCAAAGAAAGGGACATCGGGATGTGTATGATGCAAATATATAATAATTGAAATAAAATAATTAAAGACAATGAACGGTAAAATTACGGCTATAGCTATACCAACAATACCTCCCGCAAAAATATATGCCAAGACAGACATCATTAGCCCATAAAACAGCACTATAAGTTTACCATTCCGATAATATCGGTTTTGTTGTTTATCTTTACCAGGATTAAAACATAGCATTTGCTCCCACCAGATTCGGCGTAAATAATGGAAAGCACAAGTGAAAAAGCATCGCTCTATCCGATAAAGTACGCGTTGAAAAATGGAGAGTGATTGATATTCAGTACGAGTCAGTGGACGCCATATCCAATCAATTGGAGAAAAAGAGGCAAACCCATGGTGAACCTTATTATGGCCGTAGGACCACATTCGATACATATTTAATGAGGGTAACATCGCAATGGTTCCAAGCACTTCGGAAATTTTAGTGCCTTTGAACAATGCCCCATGTGCCGCATCATGTGCCCAAACAAATAACATTGCTGTAGCTACACCTGAAATCACACCGCCGATTAGCTGTAATTCCAGATGAGAATTAAAAAAGACCAAGGACAGTCCAAACAAAAACAGTGTCAAATCAAAAAAATACCAGAATAACGTCTTGACCTGTGATTGCTTATAACACTCAGTAGGTATGATGGATCGGGCTAATGATGATTTTATTCCCTTTACTTGTTTCCATGATTTATCTGAATGAGCGTTTTTCATAAGATACTACCTTTATAGAATTCCGACTAAAATTGACGGAATTTCCAAGTTGATAAAACCATAAATTGAACTTCTTACTTAAAGATCCAGAGAATCAGACCTTATCGTGAACAATTTTTAGTAAAATAGTTATAGATTTGCATTAAAAAAATAGTGATCAGAAAATCCGATAATTGCCGGTATAAAGCCGAATGATGCAGCCTATAATCTTTTTTTAGGTATTTTAATTAAATTTTTTTAGATGACATTGATCTACATCATGGAAAAGTAAATAACTGTTACATATTGAGTGTAAATAGTGTGATTTCAAATTGAATTGATATTATTCGTCATATTTTGAAGCGACCGTCGTTCATATCGGCAATAAGCTGTAATTGTTCCAATTGTAGAAATTGAATTTTCTTATGATCGATCGCAATAATTTTATTTTCTTTAAAGTGGGAGAGAAGGCGGCTTATGGTTTCTGCTGTGAGCCTTAAATAATTACCGATGTCTTGACGAGACATGGGCAGTAGAAAGGTTGCTTGCATTTCTGATGGGCTTAATCGGTAGGACAAATCAATAAGAAAAGCGGCAAGCCGTTGCTCTGCCGTGATTGAAAATAAATAAGATCCTACATTTAGTTGCTGACTCATTAAATACAAAATATGTTTTTGCAGAGGGGGGCTTAAATGCAGTAATTCCAGGAAATTATCATAAGGAATTTCACAAATAACACTATCAGATAATGCTACTGCTGAAAAAAGGTAATGTCGTGTGTAAATTGCTTCAAAACCAAGGACTTCACCAGAAAAATAAAATCCTCGAATTAATTCATTTCCATCCGCATCTACTTGATATGTTTTTAAATTTCCACGCTGAATCGCATATATGTTTCGAAAGGTATTTTGAGGAAGATATAAGGCTTCATTTTTTTTTAGATGGTAGTGCTGTTTTACTGCACGATTAATTTGATTCATCCATCGTGAATTTTTTTCTTCGGTGATGCAAAAAGGAGAGAAGGTGCAATGTTCACATGTTGGATGGTTATTGTCGAAGTTTATCATATCGGAACTATCATACAGACAAGCAAGGTCTAAATTCCATATTATAAATCGCAAATGCATTTTATAATACAAATTTTTTCCATGATGTAGATCAAGGCGATAAATTTCATCGGCTCATAAAATCCCAATAAAGCAATACTTAGGATAACAAGAGCTATCATGACTTTTTATCAGGACTTACGAAAAACCCCCATCTCTTCGTTAAAAATGTTTTTAATTTGGTCATTTAGTCTATCTAAACTCCCTCATTCAAAACATTATTTGCCTTGACCTTGGGGTTTTTCGTAAGTCCTGTTTATTAATAAAAATTGGCTTGATTGCAAAATATAAATAAAGAATATCGCAATATTCTGACATCAGGATGATTAAAATGTTAGTAATACCCCAATTTAGCTTCCCTGAATTAACAAAATATCAAAAGTCCAAATTCTTGCGCTATGCCCAACAGGTTCTTGAAGCGCAACAACAAATGGTTACTCCTGAAGGGCGAAATGTCATTCATTATACCTTGGATAATAATAGTCGCCATCAACATATGGAGCATTACCCAAAGGGAGATCGGATTGATTACGATACGGGTGCTCAATATTTTTATCATTGTCATCGTGAGAATTTTGAAACAGAAGAACATGGACATTTTCATTGTTTTTTGCGTTATAAATATATTTCGAAAAAAATTAGACCAACACTTTTACCTGATTGGAATAAAAACATCGACAATCCGATGACACACATTGTTGCTATTGCAATGAATCGTTATGGCGAACCCATTCGTTTATTCAGCATCAATCGATGGATATCCAATGAGGTTTGGTATGATGCGAAGCATACGTTGAGTTTTATTAAAAAATTTAAAATGAAGAAAAATGATAGTTGTTATTGGCAAGTACTGGATCGCTGGGTAGAAGGGATGCTTCATTTATTTGCCCCACAAATTCAGTGGATAAATAATGTACGGGATATGACTATCTCGCATTATAAGACAATCTATGCTGATAGTAATGTTTATGAAGATCCTCGATTGGATTTGTTATCTGAAATTCCAATTAATTTAAACAAACAAATTAGATGGGTCCTGGACCTTGATTCGACTGGAAAGCAGAACAATGTAAGAACTAGATCAACTCCAGAGGAGAAAATGATGGCATAAAAAATAGAGCGTAGCCAAGGGCGTTTTTTGAGTAAAAAATTTTAGCATATCAATGTTTTTTGCTCGCATAACGCCTCTGATGATGCTGAATTAATGTCTATTTCGGGAGCGACATGATTTCATCCTTGGGAGCGATTTCTCCGTTAGCAGAGGTAGTAACTTGAGAACCATATATCATTCTAGACATGGGATTCCAGAAGAAAGAAAACGTTCTTGAAAGAACGCTGCTTGTCTCTATATTTACTTTTTCAGATTCTTTATTTTGTTCCTTCCTGCGATCAACTATGCCAAAATGCTTAACGGCGTGTTGCTCTACCAACTTCATGAATTCTGATTCTACTATAGGGGGAAGTGACTGCGGCCTGTCTTTATAAAAACGTTCTGCAGCTGTTGCAATTAATCCATTGACTTGCTTTAGCAAGTACAGTTCGTCTAGTTCAATTTTATCGTTTGGTACCATATAACGCATAGCAGCCAAGTCATAGAGAAGAGTCTGAATTTGTTGATAAAGCTTTGCAAAATCTTCAATAGTATTAGCAAATTGCTCTTCATAGCTGTTGGTAAGTTGCTCGATATTGTATTTTTCCAGACCTTTTCCATCCAGTTTTTTATAGATATGAGTTATTTTGATTGCTGATGGATGGTTAGGTAATATTTTATATTCCTCGGAATTTATAATTTCATCCAGAATAACGGAGGGACTATTTTCATTCTGATTTACTTGCATTAATAAAGCACTAAAAAAATGTGTTAAACGAATATCTATAGACTCTTGCAAGCAATTAAAATCCTTTTCTAATCCCTGGGATTGGAGCATCAGTGTATGGTTTATGCGGGTGAAACTTAAGTTAAGAAGTTCTTCCACAAACTTTTTAATCGTGACATTTTCTGATACAGATAGTTCTTTAAATTTAGTTAAAATATCAAGAATCCCTTGATGTAGCATTTCTTTTTCTTTTTGTTTTTCAATAGAAGTCCAATCATCAGTTAAAAATTGCTGGCTAACCTGTTGAATCACTATGCCAAAGGTTTCCAACACTGTTTTGCGAGTTACCTCGGAATCCAGAATAGATGGTTCTTTATTGGCCATTTTTTTAATGTTTTCTTCCAGGACTGAGCTTGCAGTGGCAATCATATCAGCAAGATTTTTTCTTTTAGTATCTAGGCCAAAAATTTTAAAGAAATGTGCTTGCATTAATAAGGCATGCTCTTCATTAACATAGCCAGAATATGTCGAAAAGATGTCATTGAAGAATCCATAAACATGCCCTTTAAGCAATGTTCTACGTTGCTTGGTGAGTCCCATATACGAATAGTGTGTTGAGTTATATGCATCATACCCTATTTGATTTTTGGCAATCGCGGCATAAAGTTTCCTTAAAATAGCAGGAAAATCGAGTTCAGCCACATTAATTGATTTTGGTTCGTTATTGTTTGCCAAATATTTTCTGCCTAAAGCAGTATATTGATGAAAGATCTGGATGCCATCATTAAACACTACATCCTGCTTACTTAAGAAACTAATTAACTTATATATCATTAATTTTTGAACATGGGTTGTTTTATAACCATCAGGAGAAACAATTATTCCTTGCTGAGAACCATCATTTCCATTTGAGCCAGTGCCGTGATGTCCGGGCATGGAATATCGAACGAAATTTTGTTTTTCCTTGGCGACTACTTCAGGAAAAATTGGAGTAAATCCCCAGTCAGAACGTTCATTTGCATAATAAATTAATTCAATATTTTTTAGAATTTCGGGTAATGTGAAAAATCGTTCGTCATACCAGGTAATTGGAAAACAATCTCCTGGGACGGGGTCTATACCAAAAAAATTTATTGATGCATTAGGCAGATATGTTTTTAACTGATTAAACCATTGCTCTTGCTCTTCTTTAGGTATCAGATTAATTTGGGATTTTAATGGCTCAATAATATCTGGTGTATTATTTGTCGGGGTACCTTTTTGTCTTTTGACTTGCTGTTCTGATAACTGTTTTAACACTTCTTCAAAAGTGGCAGATGATGTAATAATTGTTTGTATCGCTTCTAGTTCATGGGCTATTAAAATCGACTCAACAGCGCCTCTACTATGAGCAATAATGTTGATTAGTATTTGCCCACGAGCTATTGCTTTTAGAATGGCCGCTAGACCGAAGCCAATTTTTTCTCCTACATTAGCACCGTCCGTTTTTGGGCCATTAATTACTGTCAGTTCATCAGCCTGAAAGGGATAAGGGTCTTTGCCATCTAGTTTTGACGTTTTAGCAGGTACTTTTGTTTTAATTAAAGAAGAGATTACACTTAATGTCTCTCCTTTAGGGTAATCTTTTACTTTGGCTCCCTTTGTATACGGAGTAGGTTTGGGTATTTGCTTTAATTCAGGGGTAAAATCAGTAAGTGTCCCTAACATTGTGAGTGTGAATGGTTTTTTTTCAATTTTACTGTCCATAGTATCTGCCCCATATTGTGACATAATGACTCATTATAGAGTCCGAACAATAAAAAAATAAACAAGTTACGTTCATTTTTTGCATTCGCCTGATTTAAATTTGCAAAGAATGGTTTTTGACCCCCGCCAATAAAGAATATGACATTCCAGTGGATGATTTAGATTTGTAGTCTTATATGCGCCAAAAGGGATGATTTTCCCAATTAAAAGAATGAGACGAATTCTTTACTATAATATCAAAGAGCTGTAACTTAAAACCAAACTATATCAATGAAATTTGATGCAGAAAAATTCTATCTTTCACCTATATGGAGGTAGTGATGGAACATGAAAAACAACAATTAGGTGAACAGTGCATGGCTGGTTTCGAGAATCCTCCACTCCCTAAAACACCATCCGAATTCATCACCGTACTGGCTCATTATCATCGAGCCGAGATCGCTCGAATGGCCGGATGGAGAGACCGCATTGATCGAACGACCAACTGGGCAATTACCGCTGCGGCTGCAATGCTTTCGCTGTCCTTATCGACTCCATCTGCTCATCACGGTGTGATATTGTTTGCAATGCTGCTTGTTCTGCTGCTTCTTCTCATAGAGTCGAGGCGATATCGTTTCTTTGACGTCTATAGAGCACGTGTGCGTATGATTGAACGATATTATTTTGCGCCTATGTTCATGGCAACCAAAACAATGGAAGAGCCTTGGGCTCGAGTTCTTGGACAAGACTTGCTTGAGCCACATTTTCTGATGAGCTTCGGGGCGGCAATTTCACGAAGGTTACGGAGAAATTATGTGTGGATGTTCCTCCTTTTACTGATGGCATGGATCTTGAAAATATCTTCCTCAAAGCTACAACTCGTTGGGGGGCGTCAGGAAATGACAATGTCTTTCCTGAGAGTTGTAGAAAATGCGGCATTGGGGCCAGTTCCTGGATGGGTTGTTATGTTCTGCGTTGCCCTGTTCTTTATATGGATCGCTTATGCCTGTCTGCATTCACCAGAATATACTGGCGAATTGTTATATGGTGATGTTCATGTTTGATAATAGGCATGCGTATTTAGAGCTGAAATCTAATAGATACAGCAAGGTTGGATTTAACAGCCTTAGGTATCGTCACTTTTTTGTACCTTTTTTAGGTTAATTAATAGATAAAGTGTTTATATATCGCGTCATTCCCGCGCAGGCGGGAATCTATGCATCAATTTGGTTTATTACTTTGTTTGTGAGGTGGATTCCCGCTTGCGCGGAAATGACATTAATTTAGAGCAATATGAATTATTAATATTGAGGTTAATTATTAAAAATTCTTGTGTTAAATAAAAGACGATACCTCAGGTTTAACAGCCCAACACAAGATAGAGATTAAACTAATCTCTATCTCTTTAGCTATTCTGTGATTTTTACGAATCCTTCTTGAACGAGTTCGATTAACCTTGCCATAGCGTCGGTGGTGACTTTGATTCCGGGGAGCAAATCAGTGTTTCCCCAATTATGAGCCTTAGCTGTAGCGCCACATAGTTCGACTTGCACACCATGCTTCGTTAAATCGGCAATGAGTTCTTTATAAGGATTGCCTGTAGCGATATTTCGTTCGGTGTTATACATTTCATCGTTTAGCACCACGTGCCCTGCATTCGTGTGAAAAACAACAATCACTTCAGATTTGGCACCCCAATCAGAGATGTCATTTTTTATGAGCTGAATGTGGAAAATTGATGCAGGTAAATCGCCTTCGAATACGAGGGAACCAACACTGAATACAGCTTTTAGCTCTTTGAGTTTCACCGGTACATCGATATGAAGCGGTTTCTTTGAAATAGACATTTATGATTCCTTTCAAGAGCCGACGTTTGGGGTTGTCAATAAAGTCGGCAGGTTAAAATATAACGTTTCTGTGCTTTATAACTATAAAAAGTATAGATTAAGCGTTAGCGATGTACAATATTGATTCAAGTTTATCTGTTTGAAATCAAGTGGAACTATCTTGAACTAGGAACGCCCTAAACTCAGAGATCGCATGGAAACCGAGCCAAATTGAATTTCCTCAAATTCAAAGCGTAGTAAGTCATTAGTATCAGAAGCTCCTAAAGCATACAATAAAGGGAAATAATGGTCCGGAGCAGGAACACTTAACCGACCAGCCTCTGTAAAAGGTAATTCTTCGAGCAGAGGTTTATAATCTCGTTGGATAATACATTGTTTTACTTGCTCATCAAATTCAATAGCCCATGGATAGGGTTTCGCATATTGATTATCCCAAATGATCATTTTGTCATTGTGAACAATATTTCCACTACCCACGATGAGTATTCCATGATTACGCAGTTGTTTAAGGCGACTGCCCAACTCAAAATGATATTCTGCTGGCTCTGCCATATTGATACTAAGTTGAATAATAGGTATATCGGCATCAGGATACATATGGATAAAAATACTCCAAATGCCGTGATCAAATCCCCAATGGTCATCAAGTTGAATATGTGGCGTTGGAATTGCTGCTTTGATTTTTTCTGCTAACTCTGGAGCACCTCTGGCCGGATAGTTCACTGTAAATAAATCGGAAGGCCCTTTGTGAAAATCATGTATTGTTGTAGGCGTAGGAGTGTGGCTAATCCATGTACGTGCAGTTAGCCAATGAGCAGAAATACAAAGAATTGCCTCTGGACGAGGTAATTCTTTTGCTAATTGCGTAAGTGTTTTTGTGAATGGATTGTCATCAATTGCATTGACAGGACTTCCATGCCCGATAAATAAAACGGGCATCCTATAGTTGTTCATAATCTCTCCATTTGTTGTGAATAAGCCACTATAACTATAATTTTAGAATAAAAAATAAGAGAGCATATGAGAAACGCGAACATGAAATTTTGAATTGTTCTGGACTCTAAGTCGTGGGTGATATGTATTCGTAATTGGGAACGATCCAGAATGATTTAGCTGTTAAAATCAATATCAGAGCAGCAGCAAATCATAATATTATTGTGACGAATGTTCCTGATTATAGTACCGACAGTGTTGCGCAACATGTGCTGGCTTTATTACTTACTCATACCAACCACGTTGAGGCTCATAATCAATCCATCCAAGATGGTGAATGGCAAACCCAACCTTATTTTTCGTATTGGTTAAATCCCATAACAGAATTAGCTGGAATAACTTTAGGATTAATGGGCTATGGCAGAGTGGCCCCAAAAGTTGCTCTTGCAGCTAATGCTTTAGGAATGAAAGTTATTGCCCACAAGCCGATGCCTTTTCACGATAAGTTAGCAACGCGGGTGAGTTTTGCTGATCTTTTGAAACAAAGCGATGTATTAAGTTTGCATAGTCCACTGACCGAGTCTACAAAAAATATCATCAACAGCGATACACTGAAACAAATGAAGGCGACCGCTATTCTCATTAATACTGGCCGCGGTGGTTTGATTAATGAGTCAGCTTTGGCGCCTATGCGTTAAAAACAAAACAAATTAGTGCCGCATATCTTGATGTTCTAAGTCAAGAACCTCCGGGTATTGATAATCCTTTAATTGGTTTATCCAATTGCACCATCACACCCCATATTGCTTGGGCCTCGTTTGCAGCACGAAAACGCTTGTTAAATACAGTATGTGAAAACATTGCTAATTTTCTCAATGGGCAACCCACTAATGTAATATGTACTTCATAATGAGAGGAATATGCACTATGGCCACTTTGAAAATTATTGTTCTATCATTCTATTTTTATAGTACTTAGGTTAGTAGTATCTATTAACAATCGATTGAAGTAAGCCGGCCGAGTTTTCGATTGTGTCTAGTCAATAAAAAATACCGCGGCAAGCCGCGGTATTTAGATTAACAAGCAAAATAATTTCAGCATAATCTTTGATAAGGTTACCTGTTCGACCTTCTAACAAAACAGAGGCATAAGAATGAACTTCTTTGCTGAGCCTCTCAAGAGCACAAATTAACTTCGTGAGGTCGTTCCAAATATTACCCCAAATTAGAATATTTTCAGTTTTTTGAAGCACTTTAATTCTCTAAAAGATATGATCTATTTAGTATAAAAAAAGCACAAAATCCTTATGGAATTATTAGGCATATCTAACTTGGATTACTTGAAAGTGTCTGATTTGCCCCTACATATGAAATACTCTTTTCAAATAATATAAAGTTAAAGAGTACTTTTAAAATTAGGGTGATGACTATTTGATCATAATTGCTTATCCAAAAAACTTCAATTTTTGATATCCTAAATTTATAAAGGAGATTTAGATGAAAAAGAAACTACTTCCTATTTTAATCTCTGTTACTCTTATCTCTATGATATCAGCAGGAGCTATGGCACTTGAGGCGAAACAAAATAATCAAGTGCAAAAGAGTAATCAGCAAGTAACTTTGGATCCTTTTGATAATGATCCCTTTTTTCAATCGCCTGATGATATTTTGAAGCAAATGGTTCAAATGCAACGAGCAATGGATCAATTTATGAAAAGTCAATTTTCACAAATGCAGCATAACTTGGCGAATCAATCCAATCAAATACCATTTGGTAGTACAAATAATATTGAAATTAAAGAAAGTAAAAATGAGATTATCTATAAAATAAAATTACCAAAAGGTGCTGATAGTAAAGTTGATGTCTCTGTTAAAGAGGGACAATTAATAGTTAGCTCAAATATTACGCAAAAAATTACACGTGAACTGGATAATAGTAAAAGTGTAAGCTACTCTCACAGCAACTACAGCCAAGCATTTCAAATACCCCAGGGTTATGATCCGAGCTCTATGACCACAAAAACGAAAGATTCAAATTTGATTGTTACTTTCAAAAAATTAATTCCCCCATCTTCAATACTTTAGGAAATTATGAGTTCAAGCTTTTCACAGTAACGCCAAATTTTGGCGTTACTCTATGGACATGCTGCTAATATTGGTTTAAAACTTTGACTATTTGTACGTGCTAATGATCTGATGGTTTATGGGAGCACAATGAGTTTTTTCAAATTTTTGTTCATTACAATGTTATTTTATATAATTAATTACTTGTTGAGTATTGAGGGTGAATTAAGTGCATAAACTAGTCCATGTTCTAATATCAGGTGGAGGTATATCGGGTTTAACCCTGGCTAATTTATTAGTTCGTGTGAGTAGAAATGTAAAATTTCACGTCACAATATTCGACTCTCGACCTAATTTAAGTAATAACCAAGGCAGTATCGGTGGGGGTATTGGTCTTTGGCCTCCAAGTCAGATGGTATTAAAGAATATACCAAACTATCAAAATTTTGTTCAACAATACGGTTATCCTATGCCATTTCCCAGTTACCGGGATTCGAATGGAAGGATATTGGCAAGAGCAAGTGATGATTTTGGTAACCGATTTCCTGTTCAATGTTTAAATCGAGATGATTTAATCAACCTGCTGTTAGAAGGTTTAAAAAATAGAGATGATGTTGAAATTATTACATCACAGAAAATCAATGGATATAAAAGAGACAAAGATGAAATTGTGGTTACTCTTGATGGGAATAAATCATATCGAGGAGATTTATTAATCGCTTGTGATGGAATTCATTCAAAGATCAGAAATTGTCTGATGTCTGAGTTAGGACTACCACCAGTCCATGAGACCGATCTTGGTTATACTTATTTTCGTGCAAATGTTCAGCTCCCTGAAGATACCCAACATAAATGGTGGTCATCATCATTTGAAACATGGGGCACGTACCAATCTAAAAAGTATGGCAACCATGAAGTTCGGTTTGGTTATGTTCCGTTAAAACCACCAAATGCCTTTTGGTTCATCGCTGTTAAAACACAAGAAAATCACAAATATCTATCGCCAATTAACGGAGTTCGGTTAGTTGACGAGGATACTAAAAAATTTCTGAACGATTTGGTAAGAGAATGGAAACCTATTCGGACAGACTCTGGTGATGTTGCAGTTGATTATGAAGAATTAATCAATTTGACTAATAAAATAGTCAGAACAGATATTGCTAAAATTGAAGGGGTTGAACAATTTCCATGGACATCACGCGACAATCGAGTCGTGTTGATGGGGGACTCAGCTCATGCTACAGCGCCGAATATTGCTCAGGGAGCAGGCTTGTGTATCGAAGATGCGGCGTGCTTGGCATCTAAATTGACTCGAGTTGACTTTTTAAAGGGTATATCTGAATACGAACAAGAACGAAAACCACGTGCTAAAACAGTTCAAAATGTTGCAGATTTGGTTGCCTCAGTAGGACAAGTTCAAAATCCATTACTGAGAATGTTAAGAAACGGCGCCATGCGAACTGCGACTCACTTTTTTCCATCACTTCAACGAGGTATATTTGAATATTTAGTATCGTTTAGTTTAGGTGGATCAACAAAGTCAACATACTGGCAGGCTCCTCCATTATCGATAACTGATAATCAGCCATCCTCTTTATTTGCTAGGGCTTTTCCTGATGCCCATTTACTTGATAACCAGGTAAAAGATTTTAAAACCTCAAGCATTGGAGGAAGTGGTTTAGGTGCTGTTACAGTAGAAAAGCCTTCATCTCTAGCAAAAATAATTGGATATTTTGCAGGTTTTCCCAGTGATATGAAGCAGAAGCCATTTTACGCTGAGGTAATCAATTTATCTAAAAATGTGCAACGTTGGAACAGAGTATTTGGCTATAACACGCCGCAACAGAAAACATATTCAACCACACATTCGCTGTACACCGGATTTAATCGACAAATGCATTTAAGTGAAGGCATTGGAGGGGTTCTGGACAAGGCGATTCGTTTTATTTACAGCATACAACTTCAACCAGATAGTTCGTTAAAATATGAATCCCAAGGTATAACATTTTTTGATTCATTCAAAATACCATTACCTACGTTTTTATTACCAAAATCAGAGTGGACCGAAAAACCAACAGCCCAAGGGTGGAAATTTGACGGCAAAATCTCTTTTCCTATGATTGGCACCTTATTGCATTACTATGGTCATTTTCAAGTGAATAAAACCGATGTTGTGAAGAATAAAAGAGTAATCATAGCAGGTGGTTCTGGGATGATCGGAAAAGAGGTTTGTCTGGAGTTTATCAAAAAAGGGTATGACGTATATTGCTTAAGCCGCTCTTCGGATACACAAATAAATATTGAAGGCGTCAAAGTCAGACAAATTGATGAAGATTGGTCAGAACTAATTGATAACAATACAATCATATTAAACTTGAGTGGCGAAAATCCAGGAGCTAAAAGATGGACCTCTTCAGTAAAATCGGATATAGCAGAATCACGCGTTCGTGTAATTGATACAATAATTCGCAACATTGATAAAGCTCACGAAAAACCATTAAAGTATCTGCAAGCTTCAGCTGTTGGGATTTATGGAAATGCTGGGGATACCATTTTGACTGAAGAAAGTGAATCAGTCGTGGGTAGTGATCCTGGAACAAAATTCAGAGTGGATGTCTGTAAGGATATTGAAAATAGAGCAAATAAGGCGAATTGCAACGTGGTTAATTTAAGACTGGGACATGTTCTATCGAATACTGGTGGACTTTTGCCTTATTATAGATACGCGGGATTTTTTGGTGCAGGTAAATTGGGTTCTGGTAATCAATTTGTTCCTTATGTGCATGTTAAGGATGTTGCGAAAGCCATTGAATTTATTGCTAACAACGACAATATTATTGATGGAGCAGTAAACATAACCGCTCCGCAACCATCTACTAATTCTGAAGTTTTGAAAGAGTTACGATTGGTTAAATCAGGGCCAGGAATACCGCTGCCAGACTTAGTTTTAAAATTACTAATTGGCGAATCATCTGTTATATTAACTGACTCTGAGCGCGTCACACCGAAAAGATTACTCGAGAATGGATTTGAATTTGACTACAACACCATAACTGAATCCTTACATGGATTACAATAATAAAATGGTTCTAGCCTGATTTTTATACTCAAGGCGCTATTGACAATTGCTTCATTAGCCAGTAAATGCCGCTAAAATAGGTAATTTTAATGTGTCTCTGTATAAAGCGCATAAAGCGCGAGAAATCGAAATTAAATGAAATTTTACAGACTCTAACCACTCTCAATAAAAGGAGGTTTGTTGAGATCTCATGGTACTTTTTACTATCAGGCTTATTTATGTTATGGGCATAAACGAATTGATCATAATCCACTCAGAATCAAATTGGTGATTTTTTTTGTATACTAGGTGCTATTAAAAATAAGGTGTTAAATAGTTGAAAAATAATTTGAGTCAAGACTGTTTTTTTAATTTTTAATTGTATAAGATAGCCTTCCTTTAGTTCTCTTTTGTATATCCCTGGTCTGTGGATATTTATTTCAATCAATAATTAATCAATAAACAACAAGATTAAATAAGTCCTTGCTTTATAAGCTTTATTCTAAATTTTTATACCTATTTGATGATTAAAGTTATTCACATTTTCTGTGGATAAGTCTGTTTGTATTCAGTTTAAATACTTGTGGGTATTTAAAGTTAATCGGATGATTCATCCTTTTCCAATGTGTTCTTCTAATTAGAAGGAGGGTAAAATTAAAAATTGATAATCGAGAAATTAATTTTAAAATGGCTGAATCATAGATACCTATCAATATGATACATCACAACATCTACCTATGACGAAACTTAGCTTGGACATATATGCCTGGCATAGGTGTTGCGGCAAATCAGGTAACAAGTTATTCTCAGCCTCCCCATTTCCGGAACTACTATGATGGAGTGACGTTATGGTTTTAGTTCTGCAACAGCGACACAATTTGCAGGCTCATTTGCTGCAGGACTTGATTATTGGCTAATCGACAAGAGTCAGATTAGTCATGGGGTATGAATTAGCATGTTATGGATAAGCCAGAACTGGTTATAGCGAGGTCTCTTAGATCAGAATCGTCTAGGGAATAATTATAATGCTAATGCAGTTGCTTTAACGGGCGCATTTTTCTTTAACTAGCACACAATGGCTTTTTGGAGTTGGTTAAGCTTCATTGTTGTAATTATTTTAAGGATAGGTTTGTGACATACTATATACGTTATTTTATTTTTACCATCTCAATTTTTTTATCGATAACTGGCTATGCAGTTGATCCCATTATTTGCAATAGCGCAAATAATGGGACTCCTGCTAACACTCAAGATGGCCAGACTTATTCAAATGTTTATAAGTGTTCTAATACGTACCCAGCTTCTTTTCCATCTATTCAGTCTGCCCGGATTACCTGGCCAGGATATAACAGTGCTATGGCACAAGTAGATAATACTGAAAATGGTTTTGGTAGTTTCACCGCTAATGCCACAGACAGTTCCAATCATCCTGTTACCTATGTATATGAAATAATTTCAGGACCAGGAACGGTGAATGGAACTCAAACAGGGTCATTCACTTTAACTGGGGCAAATGGTTCCACAGTAGTAAGAATAACTGCTACAGCAGATGATGCTGCTCCTGTAGTTGGAACACCAATTACTGTTCAAGTATCAAAGGTACCTATTAAAGTACTCGCTTTTTACAATAATACTTCAGAGACTATCTATCCTGTTATCGAGGCGCCAACATCTGGAGTCGTACCGCCCGTAGCGTTACCCAGAGATCCTTGGATGCAGGGACTATTTGCAGTGACCGATGTAAATACATTTAGATTTCAAGCTACAAAATTACATCGAGTCTATGTTAATGGAACCAATGGGATAGCTCCTAAGCAAACAGCATTGGTATCGGTACCATTTTACAGCCATTTGCTTCCCGAGCCATCAGGCGGAGATGTAGCTGATCAATACGTCGATTGGTGGTCTTCAATGCGTGTATATCTCTATGATGTGCAATCCAACCTAATACAAACTCAAAGCGAGCCAGGCGTGAGCCCAGTTACGTTGTACTCTCCCGGCCCGACCTGTATTAGCGGTTGTTCGCAAACAGAGGTATTCAGTGCAACAGGAATCTTGCCAACCAATGATCCACAGCAACTCACAGAATATACATTTGCTGACGTCATAACGGCTGCCTCAGCTCCTTATCCAATCAATCTTAGTATAGTGAATTATGATTATTCAGCTGTAGATCAAGTGTACTTGCCAGTGGCAATGGAGCCCTTTGGTTCAAACCTAGTTGGTTATACTGGGACTGTTCTGGATTTAACGAGCTTTAGAAATAGTTTGAGTACCTTTTTAGCTGAAACATCATGGCCTGTTTACGCAGGGCTCCCTTACCCTCGAATTCCTGGAGCCTATAATGTGGTGGTAGAAAACTCACAGCTAACTCCTACAGGTCCTCAAACTACTGCGCTTACAAATAATTGGAATGACTGTTTAGCAAATGTTTCGAATCCAAACCATGTAAATTGCCTGACAGTAAATAAGTTATTTGTGGTTAAAAACTATCAAAATGCTTGTGGTAATTTGGGTTCACCAACGACGGCACAACTTATTCAACACATTTATGGCTATGTTTCGTTCTGTGCTACTCCTTTACCAAGTAGCGGATCCGATTTTGATGCTTATACAGCCCTGCAATATAACCTTTTAGGTTATGCTCAAGATTTTAATCCCTATACTCAGCTGATACATAGAGCATTGCGGATGAATGTATATGCATATTCTATAGATGATGCAGTGGGCTTTATTAGGTCGATAGGAAATGGACTTGTAGTTACAGTCGGAGGAGATACAGGTTTAACCAATCCTCAACAATATGATAGGAAAAAAGTAATCACAGTGAGTCCTGGCACACCGCCACCTGGTCCTCTTCCTATCTTTACGCATTATGGCGTATGCTCTAAGACGGCATCATCAGGTCAACTTGGAAGGGGAGAGTCATTCTCATTCCAACTACCGAATAGTTCGTTTCCTTGTGAAATAACCTTAGAGGATTCAAATAAAATACTGTACCACTTCAGGTTGAAAGCGCCTGCGCCATTAACATCTACCGCTGCAGACATCGACTGTACTGCGGCAGATAATCCTTGGTGTAGTAGTGTTCAGGTTACTTCGGCACAAGGGATTAGTACTATAGCTCCTAATACATAGTTTGTCTGTGATCGGGGAGTCATAGGCCAATATACTCGGTGGCCAATGACTCCCGATCTTATCTACCGGCACAAAATTTAAAATATTCTTTGCATCGAATAAATTAGCTTATCTTCAATAAAGTTCTTTTGAGGCTCCCCTGCTAATCTGCTGATATGTCACGATTTGGCTTATAACCTTAAGATGGTTTTTCATTAACTCGGTTAATTTTTTTTGTGCACAATCGTTATCCTGTTGCCCGATTTGTGCCTAAAATATATAAGGCCAATATTGTAAATGAGTGTGCTTAAGTTCATCCAGTATCTGTAAATTTTTCTGCCCGTCAATTTCAAAAACAATTTGAGATGGAAAATTTTATTAAGATCATGTTAGAGAAATTTTCTTTGCAGCCTAGCTTCCTCGAAATGGAAGTAACTGAATCACAAATGATGAGTGATCCTAAACGCAGCATGGAGGTGCTGTCATCACTTCAGAAACTTGGTGTTCAAATCTCTATTGATGATTTTGGTGTTGGATATAGCTCATTTGAATATTTGAAGAAGTTCCGACCCACAGAATAAAAATAGATAAATCATTTATTGATGGGTTACCTGTCGACCATGAAAATGCGGGCATTGTGAGAGCCATTATTGCATTATGTAAAAGCTTAAATATAAGGGTAATTGCTGAAGGCGTTGAACATGCAGATCAATTACGGTTTTTAATCAATGAAAAATGCGATGAAATTCAGGGATTTTATTTTTCAAAACCATTACCTCTCTATGAGGTCAGAGATCTAATCGATAGAAAAATGAAACTGGCATTACCTAGTCGAATTGAATGAGAATAACGTTTCGGGAAAAATAGCATAGCCTTGGTCAATTTTGATTGATTAATTTTGGATGAAATTTTTACTATACAATTTTAGTATGGCTGCGAAATTAGCCTGTAACGAGATTGCAATGATTAATAAAGTCTCAGACATATAAAAAATTCTAGCAAAAAGTGCTATCTGCTCAAGTCATGATATGCATGATAATCTACTCTTGGGATTCATATCTATTTTACTTAGTAGTTCCTTGATACAAAGTATTGAGAGCAAATCACTCTATTTTATCGCTCAGATATAAAATACCTAAGATGAAAATAAAAATTACTCTATAATAAAGTTTAGGAGACAATTATACATCAAGGAAAATATTGTGCCTTGTCAAAAATGTGATTTAGCGGCCTCTTATCAATTATCAGGAACTTATCATTTGCTCATCTCAGCCCCCAGAGGCCATTCTTATTCAAAGCTATTAAATTATCTAACTCAGAATAATTATGATGTCAAAATAAAAAAAAGTGCAGTTCTCGAGTTAATCTTTTCCGCTGAGGAAGCACAGGGCATAGGCCATGTCCTCGAGCGATGTTTTTCGCAAGCGGAACTTGAGGACAGCAAAGCTGTTTTGCTGCCAATTGATATCGAGGATAGAAGCATAGAGAACGTTCTAAATTATACACATTCACTAAAGGAGATTGTAGGGTTGTGTTTATCACAATGGCTAGTTGGACTCATTGAAAATCAGGGACTGTCAACGTTTTGCCAATCGATAGTAGATAGTAATACACTTCAACCCTATGGTTTTGAGTGCCTGCTAAGAGGAACCCAGGGTAATACTATCATACCTGCATTAGATATATTGGGCGCGGCAAAATCCAGTGGCATGCTATTTTTTTTAGATAAAAAGGCGCGTATATGCCATATTGAAAATATGAATAAAATTGATATTTCTGATAAAAAAATTTTCATTAATTTTAATCCAACAGCGATTTATGATCCTCATTTTTGCTTAACGACAACAAATCAAGCCCTAAAAAAAACCTCTATCAAGCCTTCACAAATTGTATTTGAAGTCACTGAAAGTGATGAGGTTAAAGATAAAAAGCACTTGTTAAAAATAATGGATTATTACAGAGAGCAAGGATACAGTGTTGCTCTTGACGATTTGGGCTCCGGTTATAGCTCTTTGAACTTACTTACAGAGTTACAACCTGATTATGTTAAGCTTGATCAAGAATTAGTGAGTCAAATCCACTCAAATGAATTTAAGCAAATCATATTGGAGAAAATATGTGAGATGGCTACAAAGTTAAAAATAAAAATAATCTGTGAAGGGATTGAAACAAAAGAGCAACTGCAGATTATTAAAAATTATGACATTGATTTTTATCAAGGTTTTTTATTTGATAAACCTATGCCATACGAAATAATACCTGAATATATCAAATCAAAAGATAAATAACGTGGCTAAAAGAGATTATATGAATAGCAAAAATCAAATTAATTGATCAAATCAGTGATGCTCTCATTATAACCAAGGCGATCACTTGATGCACCTAATGGCACAAAAGTAGTATAGAAAATTTTATTTTTCAGTTAGTTAGTTGAAAAATAATTAGAGTCTGTTGACGCTTCATTTAGTTCCGCCTACTTCCCGCGCTTTATGCCTGAGAGATCCTCACAAAATTTAGCCATAGTGAGGACTCTCTTGTTGAGTCTGAATAGCACACTGATACAGCATGCTTAAAAGTTTCTCAAAAACTTCTTGAGAGATAGTAATTGCTTT
>NZ_RZGX01000010.1:0-147938 GCF_003990155.1 Legionella qingyii | reverse complement strand
ATATAACTTCTGACAGCGTAGTTAATTTCTCATTTATTAATACACTTTTATTTGATGATATTTCTTTTAAACTTTTTTGAAGTGTTGCAACAGCCTCATTCCATGAGAGAAAAAGTTTTGCACCACAGTGTTTACAGATTATTTTAAAAAGCGCCTCTCCATTATCTCCGGTACATGCTGAAGTAGTGATAAAATCAGCAAATAATGCTCTTGACTTAATTTTATCTAGAGCGGTCTTATCCGCCTTGGGAGAATCTGATTTTGTGCCAACACAAATAATAGGAGCATTAGGTACATATTGACGATACTCTGCAATACTCTCAATAATTTCTTGCTCATTAATTTCTTCTGTTAGATCAATACAAAATACACCAGCAGTAGCTCCCTTATAAAATACCTGACTCAATAGTTTGTATCGTTCATCTCCAGCTGTATCCCATAATGACACAGAACTGCTGGAATCTATTTTTCGAGCCAAAAAATCTGCGCCTATTGTACGAGGAGAATTCAATTTAAAATCTGATAAACCAGCCGCTCGACGTATAATCTGAGTTTTGCCACTTCCACTTTTACCAAAAAAAACAACCTTATATATCATGGGGAGCCTCAAAAATTACTTATATATAAAAATTTAGGGAAAGATGTATTCCAGACTCATAAAAATGTGATGAAAATCTTAATACAAATTTCCAAGATTTAGGATTACAACAAAAGAGTGAATCAACTGATTAATTGAGTAAGGATGAAAATACTACAAAACGATTAGTACTGCTTGAGCCTGTTTACCTCAAGCAGCACCCAGACTTAAATTTCCATTAAGTCTTTTTCTTTTTCTGCTAATAACCCATCTATTTCAAGAATGTACTTATCAGTTAGCTTTTGAATCACTTCTGCTGCTCGACGCTCATCATCTTCAGAAATGGTTTTATCTTTGACCAATTCCTTTAATTGACTGTTTGCATCTCTTCTGATATTGCGTATGGAAACTTTTCCTTGCTCGCCTTCATTACGAACGACTTTGATTAGCTCCTTTCTTCGTTCTTCAGTCAATGGCGGCATTGGAACTCGTATAGCAGAACCTGCTGTAGCAGGATTCAAACCTAAATCAGAAGTCAAAATAGCCTTTTCTACAGCTGCTACCATAGATTTTTCCCATGGAGTCACTAAGATTGTCCGTGAATCACTAGCAGAAATATTAGCAATTTGATTTAATGGGGTCATAGTTCCATAGTAATCAACGTGTACGTGATCCAGTAAACCGACATTAGCTCTTCCAGTGCGAATTTTTGTCAGATCAGTCTGTAACACTTCAATGGTTTTTTTCATTCGCTTTTCTGAATCTTGCTTAATCTCATTTATCATGATTAGCTCCGACTATAGTTCCTACGCGCTCTCCAGTTACAATTCTTCTCAATGCATTAGGTGCAGTCATATCAAATACCTGTAAGGGCATCCCTTGATCCTGACAAAGACAAATTGCAGTAGAGTCCATCACTTCCAAACCTTGCGTTAAAACTTCAATATAAGTTAAATAATCATAACGCTTGGCATTAGGGTTTTTAAAAGGATCTTCTGAGTAAACACCATCTACTTTAGTTGCTTTTAAAACCACATCCGACCCTATTTCAATAGCTCTTAAACAAGCGGCTGTATCAGTGGTGAAAAACGGATTTCCTGTGCCTGCTGCAAAAATTACTACATGTCCAGTTCGCAAATGTTCAATTGCTTTACGTCGATGGTACGGGTCAACTACTCCAAGCATGGGAATAGCTGACATAATACGCGCAGGCATATCAATACGCTCCAACGCGTCTCTCACCGCTAAAGCATTCATTACTGTAGCAAGCATGCCCATATGGTCGCCAGTTACACGTCCAACACCGGCTTGAGAAAGCGCTTTACCACGAAATAAATTACCGCCACCTAATACGAGACCAACCTCAACGCCCATCTTAATTAAATCGGATATATCCCTAGCTAATGTATCCAATACTGAGGGATCAATACCGAATTGTGACTTGCCCATAAGGGCTTCGCCACTATATTTAAGTAATATACGTTTATATTTCAATGTTGGGTGACTATCATTCATCATGTACGAACCTGAGCCATCACTTCTTCAACAAAGTTATCTTCTTTTTTCTCTATCCCTTCACCAACTTCATAACGAACAAAGGAAAGAACTTCAGTATTCTTTTCTTTCAATAGTTGACCTACTTTGATATCAGGGTTTTTAACAAATGGTTGACCTAATAAGCTCACTTCGTCAATAAATTTATTGATTCTACCTTCAATCATTTTATCGATAATTTCTTGTGGCTTGCCACTTTCTTTTGCTTGAGCAGTAAAGATTTCACGCTCATTTTCAACAGCTTCAGTAGATACTTGATCCCTACTTACTACAATTGGTTTGCTCGCAGCAACGTGCATTGCAATGTCTTTAGCAAGTTCTTCTTGCTCATTTTTGAGTGCAGCCATAACACCAATTCGTGAACCATGTAAATAGCAACCAATAACTCCTGTATCACAGTGCATGCGCTCAAGGCGTCTTAATTTAATATTTTCACCGATTTTTGCTACTAACTCTTGACGAGCTTGTTCTACAGTAACGCCAGAAGCAAGAGTAATCGCAGACAATTCGGCAATTGTAGTGGCTGAACTATTTAATGCAGCATCAGCAACGTTATTAGCAAAGTTAGTAAAGTTCTCATCACGAGCAACAAAATCTGTTTCACTGTTAATTTCTAACATCACTGCACTACGTCCATCAGCAGAACGTGCAATCACTACCACACCTTCAGCAGCTACGCGATCTGCTTTCTTATCAGCTTTTGCCTGTCCTGCTTTACGCATTTCAATGATCGCAGCCTCAATATCACCATTGGTTGCTATTAGAAATTTTTTACACTCCATCATACCAGCACCTGTACGCTCACGTAACTGCATGACTAAACTTGCACTAATTGACATTTTCATTTCTCCGTATAGCAAAAGGGGGGCAAATTTAGGTGTTTAGACACCCAGCCCCCCCTATATTTTAAAATCTAATTATTCCCCAGCTTTTGCTGCATCGTTAGTTTGTTCAACTACTTCCACAAATTCAGCATCAGATGAACCTACTCCCACCGTATTACTACCTTTAGCATCTAAAATTGCATCAGCAATACAACGGACGTAAATATCAACTGCTCTCATGGAGTCATCATTACCAGGAATAATATAATCAATATTTCTTGGGCTATTGTTGGTATCAACAACACCAATAACGGGTATTTTTAAGCGATGAGCTTCTTCAACAGCAATGTGCTCGAAGCCAACATCAACAACAAACAAAGCATCAGGTAAACCGCCCATGTGCTCAATACCACCTAAACCTCTTTCTAATTTTTCTAGTTCACGTGTCAGCATCAATGCTTCTTTTTTAATCATGCCGTTAAACAATCCCTTTTCTTTCATCTCTTTCAATTCTTTTAAGCGAAAAATGGATTGGCGAACTGTTTTGTAGTTGGTCAACATACCACCTAACCAACGATGATCGACATAAGGCATACCACAACGCTTCGCGTGTTCACGAATGCTGTCTTGTGCTGCTCTTTTAGTTCCAACAAATAAAATTTTTGCTTTATTAGACGCTAATCTGCCAACATAGTTCACAACATCGTTGAGCATTACCATCGTTTTTTCAAGATTGATAATGTGAATTTTGTTTCGGGATCCAAATATATAATCACCCATTTCAGGATTCCAAAAACGTGTTCTGTGTCCGAAATGAGCTCCTGCTTCAAGCAATTCACGCATACTTATATTCATAGTTTATTCTCCAGGGTTATTCCTCCACGCTCCCCATACGAAACCCTTAAGGGACCCTATCGTATGTGCCGAACCGTGTGTGTATTTAAAGCGCGACATTTATACCATATTCGTCGAAATTCATCAATCAAATTTAGTTGCAAATCTTTTTTTTTATCTTGTGCTAAGCTTTCTTATATACGGTTCGTAATTATTCGTGCCGAAAATTTACAAAAACTAGTTTTTATGTGCAGCAATTTATTGAACTCAAAAATTAAGAATAAAAATGTATCAATATAATCCAAACTTACATGTAAAAATCTGGTTAAGTAATAATCCAAATGTATTCATGAATTTGGAAAATCAAATTCGCCTTATTGAAATGCGTGAAAAAAATCCCACTGATACAATTCATTTGGTATATGACTCCAATTTACTCGAACATAAATCGGTAACTTCGTTACATGAATTTTGCAAGGAACATAAAATTGTCTCTCTTGATGTCCACACAATTCATACATCACTTCAATCGGATAATGAAAAAAAATTATTCGGGTTTTATAAAGACGAAATTTCCAATTTAAAATCAGGTGGGAATTTGGCCGTTGCAAGTGATATTTTAAGATGGCTGTCACCAGTATTTAAAAAAGGGACTTATACAGATTTTGACTTTCCAATTGATACATCCAATCTTCCCAAGCTTATTGCAACTGAAATGCCCATACTTCTTAACATTGGTAGTTTAAAAATGGGTAAAAAGGAATTTATTCTGTCAAATAATGATTTTGTTGCTATTGTGGATGAAATTGCAGCAAAGAACGACATTGAACGAGTTCAAAGTGGACTAATCTCAAGGCTCGAACATTATGATACCGATTTTATTGAACGAACCGAGAGGGAATTAAATGCAGGCAGTTTTATAAATCGTCATCTTTTAAAATTTATGAAAAATCGTTCTGAGTCGCTTTATATAGCTAAATCCAAAGAAATCATTCCACCAGCCCCACCTCATTCTTCATTAAAAATCAGAAAATATATCAATGAAGTAATGACCGATAAAAATAAATTTTTAAATTTTAACAAAATCGAAGCTCAAGAAACTCATGAACATGTAATCAAGAGATTAAGAAAAGATCTCGAAACTCAATTAAACCTGATTAAATATCTTTTTTTTAGCAAAGAATATTCGTCAATTAAGCATATTCTAGAAAAGAATGATGATAAATTCCTGACTTATTTAATGAAAAAAGAGCGAGATCTTTATATTAAATCAATTGTCGTCTGCACCACAGGCCCTATACAAATATCTAATGCATTATTCAGTGGATATGTTGTGGATTCAGATAAATTTATTAAAGAGATTCAACCCTTATCTTTTAATCATTATGGATTGCAAAATGCTTTTCGCTCACAAAATTCTATTCCGTTACATGAGAATGTTTTGGGAATGCTAAAATTCCTAGGTGTTGACGAGGGGGAGTTGAATGATTCTTCATGGTTGGATTCAGGGAAAAAACTCCAAGCATCACGGACAAAATTACTTGCCACACGTCAAAGCGAGCTTGCTTTAAGCTTACCTGTTTCTTTAGCTACAATAAAAAATGAAATGGAACGATATGTCCAAAAGATAGGGTGCACATCGAAACATTTCGCTTCTAAAGAAAAAAATCGTGCAAGAATAGGAGATCTTGAGCTCATATTAGATTGTTTTACTCAAGACAATGAATTTAATATTATCCAATTTAAAAATGTCTTACATAACATCCACCACCATAATGGATATATACAAAAATTAATCGATGATCTCGAAACTCTTTGTCATGATGCAATAATATTTAGTCTTGCAAAAGATAAAAAAATAAAATTGGGACATCCTTCTTATCAATCGGCTCAATCGTAGAAAAATTATTTGGTGATAATGACTGTTCGCCTAAGGAATTTACAAAACACTTTTCTGGTTTTTTAAGGATTCATTTAATAAACTTTTATTTTAATTCAAATGAATAAAGGTAAAACTCGCCCCATTTAAAAAAGCAAATGGGGTTCCGTTATAAATTACTTTTTAAACTCATAAAAAGGTGTAGTTATATCGTTTTCTTCCGTTTTGTTTTGCGATGATTTTTCACCAGGACTCGAAAAAAATCGATATTCTTGTTGTTCTTGAACATTAGTTTTTGATGTAGAATTATCCTTTAAAGTTGCTAAAGCACATAAATTTATAGTTTCATCTATTATTGCTGGACTAATTCCTACGGCGAAATCCACTAATTCGTTAAGGATAGTGTTTTCATTGATTTCACGAGGGATAAAAGGTTTATAGTCTACTATCAGTTTTTTAATTACCTGCTCCTTGACTTTATCCAACACTTCTTGAGGCTCATATTGTGCTAAAAAATCCCTTAGGGTTTTAGGATTATATTTAGGAAAAACATGATTACAGGAAAGTTTTTCAAATAATACTGGGTAATTACGACTGTTTATCCCATGCTCGCTAGCCTGTACAAGTAACTCATCTCGGGTAGGAAAATTAACAAGCCTTCCTGTTCGCTCATAATAGATACAAATTTTAAGCATGGGTAAATCGAAAGCTTCATGGATATATTTTTGAATAAGCATCACTTCCAATAAACTAAGATAATAATCTTTTAAATCCGGTTTTGAAGATAAATCTACAGCACGCACAAATAAACCCACTAATGAGTCTTTCGTAGCATCGAGTAAAATTTCATTCATTTCAAAACCATTTTGTTGCTCTTGAATTTCTTTAGCCAGTTCATCTAATGTTTTAAGACCTAGTTTTGTAGTTTCTTCACTTGTACTCAGTAATTTAATATTTTTTCTTTCTTCTCGTTTTTTTAATTTATCTATACTATTAGTATTAGCATCTTTACTATTAACATCATATACATATGCTTCTTCTGCATTCAGCAGGACTCCATAACGTCGTCCACCATGTGAATAAGTGGGTACATACTTTTGGTGAACAAGTAACGTTGTTGAAGAAAGACAATTACCATCTTTACTGATAAATAATTTAGCTTCGGTAGCCCAATCTGATAAACTTACATTATCAGGCGCTACAACAATTCGATTCACAGTTTTTGCGATTAGCCGATTCGCCTTAAAAAGAGTTCCAATTGTAGGTTTGCTTTCTTTCGCATACATAAGATATTACACGTCTAACTTGACTTATGTATAATTATAGCCCATTCTGACCTATATACAACCAAGGATTCCAATTGTGTTTTCAAATTTACCCAATGAAATTTTAGAAATTATTTGCTCATCCCTAAACGTTAAAGAAGAACGTAACCTTGGTCTCTTGTTTCAAAATGTGGAGAACTTGAGGAAAAAAAACATGATGAGGCAATTAACTAAAGTTCTGAGTAGTCCTGAACCGGTTCTATTCCATCATTTACTTCAATGCATTATAGATAATGAAAAGACCGGGCTCGCTATTTTACAAAATGAATATTGCAAAAATATATTGATTACGCAAAAACCAAATTCCTTACCTCATTGGATATTAAGTATAGGAGAATGTCAGCCCAATTTATTAGAATTTATTATGGAGGATGAGGATTACAGAAATTCATTAACCAAGATCGAAACTGAATATTTCATGGCAAATTATGAGAAATTATTACCTCCAGAATTGTCTGCTAAAATCATTGAAGAATTAGCCAATAAAAAAGATTTTCATTATGAAGAAATATTATTTGATGAGGAAGAGGAGAAGGAAACACGTTCGTTTGATCCCTCGCTATAGATATAATTATAGTGGCCTCCCGGTTTATTAAAAAATGAAGTAAGATCAAATTACTAGAATTATCGTGCCGAAACTAAAATACCATAAAATTATTTTCCATGTTTTTTTCGATAAATTAAGTTGTTTTTGATGTAAATCAGCAAACTGGTCAAATTTTTAATTTGAAAGAAATAATCAACTCACCGCTGAATCAGGTCATACGATGAAAAAAATTTCAAGCCACTTTTTATTGTTTAATCTTCAGTTTAGTGAGGATGAACGAGAAATAAAATATCAGTATATTTTTCTTAATATTGTTTTTTTCTTTGCTGGTATTGTGGCATTGGGTATGGGGTTTGTTCGTTGGCAACATAGCGCCGTAATGGGAGTCATTGATTTTGTTTTTTCAATTAGTTGTTTCTGTTTACTTTACTATAGCCGTAGCCATAAAGAAAAAATTGAATTGATAAGTAATTTTGCATTAATTTTTGCGTTCATACTTTTTTATTCAATCTATCTGTTAGCCCCATACAACACGTTACGATTAGCTCTTTTTCTTCTGTTATCCGCATCAGCCTTATTTTTGAAAGGCAGAAGAATAGGTCTGGCATGGACACTATTTATTATTGTTACCATCATTTTAGGCCGGTTCATCACGTTCTTTGATACAGCATACTCATGGTTTGATGTAATGTTTATTTGTATCAATTTAATAGCACTTTTTTTTATCTTTGATAATTATGAATTGATAAAGGAAGAACATGCTGAGTATTTGAAACGCTTAAATCTTGATCTGGAAAAAAAAGTTCAAGAGCGAACAAAAGAACTTTATCTAGCGAATGAAACCTTGGTAGAAAGTGAAAAAAGATTTCGTTCAGCCTTTGATTTTGCCGCTACTGGTATGGCTTTAGTTTCATTGGAAGGACGTTGGCTTAAGGTGAATAAATCTCTTTGCAAAATAACAGGTTATACCGAAGAGGAGATATTAAAAATCGACTTTCAACACATAACATATCCTGATGATTTACAAACCGATTTAAGTTATATCCGTCAATTATTGGATGGAATAATTAATTCCTATCAAATGGAAAAACGATACATTTGTAAAAATGGAGCCATCGTATGGATTTTATTGAGTGTTTCATTGGTTAAGGATGCACAGGATAACCCTGTGTATTTTATTTCTCAGATTCAAAATATTGATGCTCAAAAAAAAGCAGAGGAAAAATTAGTCAACATGGCCTATCATGACGCCCTTACAGGGCTTGCAAATCGCAAGCTAGTGGAGGAATCCTTTAAGATCTTCGTGGGTCATGCCATGCGCTATAAGCACAAAGTTGCTATATTATTTATGGACTTAGACTACTTTAAGAAAATTAATGATACTTTTGGTCATGATATTGGTGATTTATTATTAATAGAAATTGCATCGCGTCTAAAATCGAGTGTACGTTCTTCCGATGTTGTTGGGAGACAAGGTGGGGATGAGTTTTTAATTGTTCTTTCTGAAGTTGTATATAAAAATGACGTATGTCGAGTTGTTGAACACTTATTCAACGTTATTGCAAGCCCCATCACTATAAAGCAGAACGTAATTTCAATTACTCCTAGCATTGGCATTAGTATGTACCCAAAAAATGGCCTTGATATAGAAACTCTTATTAGGCACGCTGATTCGGCTTTATATGAGGTGAAATCTAGAGGAAGAAATAACTATAAATTTTATAGTCCCTCATAGAAACATTTTTAAAAAAGGCTATTTATGGTGTGAAAATCATTGAACAAAAAGATGCTATTAAAAAAACAAGACCAAAATACGGTTAATTGAGACCAAATAATGTTACTGAAAACCTAATGCCAGACTCAATGATTTTTGTTTATAATGATATCAGCAAAGATCGAATAAGGAATTTGATGTGCCATGTCAAATAAGAAAGTATTTACCGGAATTAATGTTGAAACCCTTTTGTTAGTTGCTGTGTGGGACCCCCCTTTTGTTTTTCAAGGATGTTATAAAATTACGGAGCTACAGGGAAAAAATACTGTTTTGTTTTTCTTTAGATGCAAAGCTAAACATGTACAGCAATCAGATATTCTTAACCAGAATTTTTCACCTGAGCTATATGAATTTACCCATTTATATAATCAAGCAGGTCTTATTCAGCTATTTAACCTAGAGCCAACGCAGGAAGATGCTCTATATTTATTGAAATACGCATTACATATAACGTTGGGAGAAATGTTAGCTAATAGAACAACGCATTTTACATCTATAGATGATATTGCAATGCAGGCACTGATTGATAAAGTTAGACCAATTTTAAACCAAGAATTAACTTTACGTGAAGAAGATCATATTGGATTTGCTGTTGCAATGGATTTTCGTCCAGAGGAAGATATAGCATTATCCGCTGCATTAACTTTGCTTGATGAATTTAAAAATATAGATACTAAAATAATACAAACTCATTAGGGTCTGTTGTCAATTGCTTAATTAGCCTATGTTTCGCGCTTTATGCCTGAGAGATCCTCACAAAATTTAACCATAGTGGGGATTCTCCTGCTGAGCGTGAAACGCGCACTGATAAAGCATCTTTAAAGTATATAAACCGCCTATTTTATAAAGATGCCAATTTTCATAAGTACGCTCATTTATAAACCGATGGAAATAGTCTTTGGAAGGCGAAATCCTGTAAATTAAAGAAAGTAATTCAGGTATATTAGCAATATCAGAACCTACGTTTCTGAGTTTTCCTCTTCTGGAACTTTTACATCAATTAACTTTCCAATGATAGTAATAATTTCTTCTAAGAACAATTCAAACTCATCATTATCAGAAATATCCGAAAGGCTATCATAACAATCTTTTTGATTTAATGGAGGCAACACATTGAAAAAGTGTGAGTCATTCCATTAACCCTTAATACTCACAAGGGATTTAACCAAATATAAACAGACTTATCCACAGAAAATGTGAGTAACTTAAATGAGATGATTGGTATTAAAAAACAAAAATAAAGCAGATGTAGCAAGGAATTCTGTTATTTGCTAACTGTAGATTGATTATTTGGTTCAAATAAATATCCACAGATTTAGATGTTTTGAAAAGAATTAAAACCTCGTCATATTATACAAATAAAAATTAAAAAAAACAGTCTTGACTCGAACTATTTTTAATATTTATTTTTACACGTTACTTGGTTAAATTATGTACTTAAGATATACCCCTCCTTTGCTCTTTCTGCAATTGCTTTGGTACTACTTTTATTATATGGAGTATTGAAAGGGAATAGGACATATTAAATTGGTTCAGTTCAAACTGAGATAGCAAAGTCGGATTATTGAGAAACACAACTGTTAAATCAAATTTTAACTATGATATAAATTAATAAAATTTCATAAGCAAAAACTTGTTTCCCAAAAGCCTGTCCTCTTCTATAAGTCTCTTGCATGAATCAACTAGCGCATTGGATATTAAGTATAGGAGAATGTCAGCCCAATTTATTAGAATTTATTATGGAGGATGAGGATTACAGAAATTCATTAACCAAGATCGAAACTGAATATTTCATGGCAAATTATGAGAAATTATTACCTCCAGAATTGTCTGCTAAAATCATTGAAGAATTAGCCAATAAAAAAGATTTTCATTATGAATGAAGTATTATTTGATGAGGAAGAGGAGAAGGAAACACGTTCGTTTGATCTCTTGCCGTAAATATGATTCCAGCAAAAATAAGTTTTTTAACCCAGCAGCTATGGTTAACATTAGGAAAGTCCCCCAAAAGCGTCTAAAGAACATCATATCAATAATAGCAGCCTTTCCGTTTTATTAATTTCATTTAATTTTAATTATCAACCGACAATTTATGACTATACTTTAAAAACATTGGTTTAAAATCAGACTAACCCAGGTGAAATAAGATGATGTTAACATATTTAAAATATCATATCTTAAAGTGCATCCCTGTCAAAGAAGCATCTACAGAAGAAGAAAAAAATAAGATTTATAAGTTCAGATATGAAGTTTATCATGAAGAGCATAAGATGATTGAAGAAAATTATGATCATCAACAAAAAATTCTTAAAGATGCATTCGACGATAAAAAAAACTCATTACACACCTATACGACTAATAAAACAAATATTTCAAGTGCATGCAGAGTACATTATTTAGAACGAGGATTAGTACCAGAAGAAAATAATTTGAAGTATTTTTACATGAGTTACCTCTTGCTCATAATCAATCAATAGCATTTGCGGAAAGGCTGGCAGTACAGCGTTGTAAACGAGGTAAATATCTTGTTGTTTTGCATACCATTCATATCTCGACCCGGTTAATTCGCGATTTTAATAATTATTTTTCATTTGCAAGTTGCTCTCCTGGTTTACTCAAACATTACATGTTGCTCGGTTATAGACCCTATACCACAGAACTCATACAGTTTGATGACAGGGTGGAAATTCCAATTGTTGTAATGCCTGATATGCAGTTTTTGAAAAACATGAAATCAATAAATTATCCTCTAATGAAAAAATACTGTCCTAAATCTTTAAAAGATGACTATGAAAATTTTCGGCCAGATGTCCTGGAAAACTACCTTACATCGGATAAAACTATCGATGATATAGATTCTACTTATTTTTCAAAGTATAAAAAATCATTTCTATACCATTTAAAAAAAGAGACCATTAACTTTCTTATCAAAAATTGTTACTTTTTAAATCTTAAAAGAGGATCGCTGTTATTTAGTGAGAAGGAACACCATCAGGAGCGATTTGCTCTTTTAAAGGGTGAACTTATTGTATCCAAAAAATCAATAACTATTTTGCAAATCCATCCTGGCGATATTTTCGGTGAGTTTGGGACATACCATGATAACTATTTAAGACATGTGTCCGTAACGGCACTGGAAGACTGTAGATTAATGGTTATCCCGCGTAGCTTCGAAAAAAGACTATTTAATTTTGATTCGTCTCTTTATATCAACTTTATCGAATCTTATATAAAAAGCATTTCAAATCGAGAAAAAAAAATTGATCATTAAAATTATTTCTAAAAATAGATAGGAGATTTATATGTCTAACGCTGAGATGTTTTCAAGAAATTATGGGTATATAGATAATGATATTCAAAAAAAATATGTGAAGTAAAAATATTAATAGCCGGTTGTGGTCTAGGTAGTTATATTGCAGAAGCACTTGTGCGATTGGGATGCTCTAATTTTATATTGGTCGATCACGATACAATTGATATCCACAATTTAAATCGTCAAAACTTCATTTACACTGATATTGGTCATTTTAAGTCTGAACGCTTAAAAAAGAGGATGCAATTGATAAATCCTGCGATTAACGTTGAATGTATAATCGAGCCTATTTCAAAAGAAAATGCTCGAAAACTTGTCGAAAATGCGGATATCATCATAGATACAATAGATTTTTTAAGTGTAAAAGGACTTGTTGCGCTCTACGAACAATGTTATTTGCAAAGTAAACCGGTTATAAGCTCAATTAATGCAGGGTGGGGAGCCATTGCCTTTTATATCCCGGCTTCAAATCAGACAAAAAACTGGTTTAAAGAAATCTTCAACATTTCTAGTGTCGACACTGCTGAGCCCATGGAATATGCCTATTACTATAAACAGCTTATTTATCGAATCAAACCCCATCTTCCCGAAGAGGTATCTACAAATTTAATTAATGTATTTGATCTCATGGCCGAGAATAAGCCCTGCCCAGCATCACAGCTTTCTGCGGGGGCATTTGCATCCGCATCTTTATGCGCAACTATTTTTTATCGTGTACTTGCAAATAAAGAGATTGTCGCACTTCCATATGCGATGGCGTTGGACATGAATATTATTGCATTGAATCCAGCTTTTCCTTTGTCATAAGTGTATAAAGAAATAATTCTGAATAATAATTATGCGATCAGATAATGAGATGAGAGAGATTTGTAGGGGTATCATTGTAATTTAAACAAGCTTCTTTGGAATTTAACTCCCCTTTTGCAACTAGACCATGGCAGTTTATAAATTCACCATATTTACCGTTAAAATTTATACCGAAACTGAAACCCGATTCGTCTAAATTTCGACCATTCCCAGCACAAAGTTCCAGATTAGTGAGCTGGAATCCTAATTCAGTAAGTTGCTTATCAAGGACTTCTAAAATTTCTTCATCATCAAACAAGCCATTTGGATAGTGTGAGCTATTGAATCCTATTACTGCTTCAATTTCAGCATCCTTAGGCGCATTAGCCACCATTGCAGCTACAACTTCTTTTCCCACTTCTGAATCTAAAGCATAGCTCGTAATACCTCCTGGTAAATGGATCATAGACAGGCGCTTAACTTCATCGTTTCCCTTGATAAAAAATGCAAATGATACGCATTCAGTCATTCCAGAGGTAAAAATTCCATGGGCGTCCCCTGATTCAATATTAATCACGTTTCTTGGATCGCACTCAGCATAGAAAGGTGCGTATTTATATGAAATAACATCGTCATCAATCGGATCTATGTACATAATTAACCTCGCACAGGATAATTATAGTACTTTATGGATAATTATTAATTAAGCCAGATGGAGTAGTTATCTATAGGCGTAGTAGTTACGGTTGGTATAAGAGTGCCTGAAATAGAGGACATGTAAGAATTTACGGTTTCCCGGTGGCATCTCATCCTCTATCGTTTAATCTTGCATTATGTTAGCATGCTAATCATTAAGTTGTTAATTGGTTTTAGAACATGAAGCTTTACTGTCAGTTATCGTATGAAATAAGCCGTGGTTGGCCCTTTATCGCGGATATCAATTTTCTTTTCTTAATTATTGTTATGAATCCTCTAACTCTCACGCAACGCTCTACTGCCTTTGAGGCTACAGATAAGATGCTTTGGGTATGGCAAGTATTGAGTAAAATTCTTTTAAAGATCGATGAGACAATATTCGTTTATTCAAAGATACTCCCTAGACGTTGCTTTTCCAAATTGAAAAGGAGAAGCATATGAAACCTATTTATCGAAGTTTGATTGGACTCATAGGGACAATCACTTTATGTTCATGCACTGTGGGACCTGACTTTATAAGTCCCTCGCCAATAATAAACCAATCATACTCTTCTAAATCGACCTCTCAATTTGGGAATCAAAGCATAGATCTAGCAAAAAAAACATCTCTAACTTGGTGGAAAGAATTCCATTCAATTGTACTCAATAACCTCATGGAGCAAGGCATCAAGAAGAATTATTCTCTAGCTGCCATGCGAGAATCTTTAGCACAAGCCAAAGAGTTGGTTACAGCTTCCCAAGGACAATTATGGCCTCAAGCAGGACTCAATGCGGGTATTGGAAGGCAACAATATGGCCCTGCCACATTCGGACCTGTTAATCTCAGAATTGAACCTTTTTCCTATTATCAAATAGGCCCTAATGCTTCTTTTACGCTTGATGTCTTTGGTGGAACACGGCGAACGATTGAAAAACAAAAGGCATTGGCCTTATATCAACAGCATGAGTTGGATGCAGCATTTCTGACGTTGACGGGGAACATTGCAACAACGTCTTTAACCATTGCTACAATCAAAGCACGAATCGATGTCCTTAAAGATATCATCCAAGATGACAAGAAAAATTTACAGCTGATTCAAAAATCATTTAACGTAGGCTCGTCTTCACGAAGTGATGTTTTAAGTGCGCAAAGCCAGTTAACCAATGATGAAACGTTATTGCCTTCTCTCTATCAACAATTACATGTTGCACAAAATACGCTTAATGTTCTTTTGGGAGTGATACCTGATCATTCACACTCTTTAATTTTTCATTTAAAAGACTTTACATTACCTAAAAAATTGCCATTAGAGCTTCCCTCAGAACTCGCCCATAAAAGGCCGGACATTCTCGCCGCTGAAGCCGGTCTGCATGCTGCCTGTGCCGAAATTGGAATCGCTACTGCGCGTCTTTATCCCAAAATTACCCTCTCTGCCACACTCTTACAGGAAGGAGTAATTCCCGGAGCACCATCAAGTATTTCACCTAATGCATGGAGCCTTTTAAGTAATTTTACAACTCCCGTTTTTTCTGGAGGCACATTGCGTGCACAACACCGTGCCTCAATCCATGCATACCAATCTGCTTTTGCACAGTATCAAGAAGTTGTACTTAACGCATTTTATCAGGTGAGCAACTTATTGTATGCCTTAAAACATGATGCAGAAGAGCTTGCATTACAAAAAAAAGCCATGTTAACCGCTAAAGAATCTCTTCGCATAGCAAGGTTAAGCTTTAGTGCTGGCGTGGTCGGTGTTTTGGAAGTGCTCGATGCAGAGCGATTGTATGCTCAATCGCGCTTGGGCTATGTCAATGCCCAGGCACAAAGATATCAAGATACGATTCAATTGTATCTTGCATTGGGCGGAGGGCTTCACTCTTAAAAATAGTGAAAAAATTAAAAAATTTAACAAAATCAGAATTTTTTTGGTGCAGACGATAGATATTTATTTGCTGTAAGGTATTTATAACTTAAAGCGAATCATGAACTAATGTACAGGTTATGAATTATGAAAAATTTCCCTATGGTACTTTATGAAACTGCAGCAGCTTGGCGAAACTTACTTGATAAGCGCTTAAAACCATTAGGGCTAAGTCAGGCAAAGTGGCGTGCTTTAGTTTTTCTCTCAATTGAGACCTCTCCCCTAACCCAAATTCAGCTTGCTAAAAAACTAGGTCTTGAGGCCCCGACTGTTGTCGGTTTAATTGACCGCTTGGCTAAAGAAGGATGGGTCATTCGACAGGATGCGACTCACGATCGCCGAGTCAAAGTAATCTGCCTCACTGAAAAAGCGACATTGACTCTTGGACAGATAAGAAACACTGCCGATGAACTATCAAAGGAATTACTCGCCTCTCTAACTGAAGCAGAATTAAAAGCATGTATTGCCACACTAGAAAAAATTAAGAAAACCGCCGAGGAATCTTATGAGTAACTCAATAATCATCAAAAAATCAATAACACATCGTTTGCGCAACAGAATAGTTCAATGGAAACGTTTTCTAATCGGAAGCAGCGTCACATTGACGGCATTGGCTGTTGTGTATTTTTGGTTCAATTCTCAGCAATACGTCAGCACAGAAGATGCCTATATCAATGGCAATATAGTACAGATTGCATCACGTGTAACCGGTCAGGTAAAACACCTCTATGTGGATAACAATCAATTTGTTAAAAAAGGTCAAATGATGTTTGAGTTAGACCCTACGCCTTTTGAAGTTGCAGTGGAACAGGCTGAGGCACAATATCTTATTGATAAGACCAATCTACAACATGCTCAATCGACATCAATTCGGACCAGAGAGTTAGTCAGGAACGAAGTAATGTCCCTTCAAGCAGGAGATGATGTAAAAGCAAAACTTAAAAGTGCCAAAGCGGCCCTAAAACTTTCAGAAGCCAAACTCAAAGAAGCCAAAATGAGACTATCTTATACACATGTGGTTGCACCAACTAGCGGATTGGTTAGCAACCTGTCTCTTAGGGAAGGAAATGTAGTTTCAGAAAACCAACCACTATTTGCGATGATTGATAACACCACTTTCTGGGTCGATGCAAATTTTAAAGAAACAGAACTTGAACATATCAAAAGCAATCAACTCGCAACGATTAAAATTGATATGTACCCTCATAAACAATTTACTGGGATTGTGAGCAGTATTAGTGGGGGAAGCGGAACTGCGTTTTCTTTAATGCCGCCACAGAATGCCACTGGAAACTGGGTTAAAGTAACACAACGTGTCCCTGTCCGCATTCAAATCACAACATTAGACTCACAATATCCTTTACGCCTGGGGACCTCTGCTAAGGTAACTGTAGACTTACAATCCATACAGCAGAAGCAAGTGAGCAAAATCTCATGAATCATCCATCAGAAACGTTACCGGCCTCTCGACGCTGGATAATAACCATCGCCATCATGGCTGCCACCTTGATGCAAGTATTAGATACGACCATCGTCAATGTCGCACTACCTCATATTCAGGGTTCACTGGGAACAAGTCCTGATGAAATAACCTGGACTTTAACCAGTTATTTGGTCGCATCCGCCATTTTTATGCCTTTAACCGGTTATTTTACCGATAAGTTCGGCCGAAAATCCTTTCTTCTTATATCCATTATAGGATTTACCATCACCTCTGCTCTATGTGGTGCGGCAACCTCTATCGTGCAAATGGTCGCCTTCAGATTGCTTCAAGGCATTTTTGGGGCTGGGTTAGTTCCTTTGTCTCAAGCCATATTGACCGATATTTTTCCGGATAACGAACGTGGCAAAGCTATGGCTATTTGGGGCATGGGAGTCATGGTAGGTCCTATTTTAGGCCCCTCGCTTGGTGGATATCTTACAGATATTGCCAGTTGGCGATGGACATTTTATGTCAATATCCCCTTCGGGATTGCTGCGACGCTGTTGGTATCTCATTATGTTCCTGATACGCTAAAAAAAGAGCGCAAGATGGATTGGATTGGCATGATACTCATTGCTTTAGCTGTGGGCTCCATTCAATATGTTCTCGATCGCGGGAATCAAATGGATTGGTTTGCTGCCTTGGATATTAGAACTGCTACATTTTTAAGTCTCATCAGTTTGTGTGGATTCATAGCATACAGTATAAAAAATAAGTCCAATGCTCTTTTTGACCTTTCTATTTTTCAAGACCGAAATTTTGTTCTTTCGAGTATGTTACTCTCCGTTCTAGGATTAGGTATGTATGGAACGATGGTCATCCAACCGCAAATGTTACAAGGATTACTCAATTATCCTGTTTTAATTGCGGGATTAATCATGGCGCCCCGCGGAATTGCCAGTATGTTGAGTATGATGATTGTTGGTAAGTTGATTAATCAAATTCAACCACGATGGTTAATTTCGATAGGGGTCTTATTGAGTGCATCAGGGATTTATATCACTACTCAATATTCTCAAGATGTTAGTATAGCCTGGCTCATTTGGCCATTAATACTCCAAGGATTTGGATTGGGATTGATATTCGTTCCATTATCCTCTGTTGCATTTTCAACCCTACCGGTTTCTACTCGTGCTGAAGCAGCTGGATTGTTCAGTCTATTGCGCACCATAGGTTCTTCAGTTGGCATTTCTATTACCATTACGTTTTTAAGTCGACACACTCAAATGGCATGGAACCAAATCGGTGGCTCTATTCAACCCTACAATCCTGCAATTATGGAATACCTGCGTCCTTGGCATCTTAAAGTCACAGATCCGCAGGCCGTTGCCTTATTATTGAATGAGCTGAATAAACAATCTTTAATGCTCTCTTATATCAATACATTCGCGTTTATCATGTGGAGTTTTATCATCATGTTGCCATTTATATTATTACTGAAACAAAATAATTCATCATCTACCGCCACCATCAGTGAATAAAAAGGCTAATTCCTCAATTGAATTATAGAAATGGTGCAAATGCGAACTAAATATTATTTCTACAAAATATTTTAAGAGGACTTGGACATACAGCACAAAAAATATTTGTACTGCTCATAAGATAAACATGCAATACCAAATAAAACTCCTATCATAAAACAGATCCTGATACTACCTTAGCCTTTAAATCAGGGACTCCTGGAACTTTAAAATATAAAGCTCTTGTTTCTATTTTAACAATTAAAATAACTACCGATGCCGTTCATGATTGAGTACGCTCTTTAGAGCTAAATTATACAGCTTATCTTGCTTTTAGGTTTTTTTATATTTTTCCATGATATAAATCAAGGTAATTGAATGGATGGCCTATGTAAAATGTGATGCAAATAACAGAGAAATCAAAAAAATAAACGTTCAACCAAGTGATTGGACGCCTAAATTTGATAAAACTAATGCGAGAACAAAATGAGAGTATTAACTAAAACAATAATTTCTGCATCATTATTTTTATTAGCCATCCCTGCAATTGCAGATTCACCCGTGCTCGTTCGATTACGCGCTATTGGTGTATTACCAAGCGCCTCAAGCTCAACCATAAGTCTCATTGGCGGAGAAGTCACTCAAATAAGCAATCAAGTGGCTCCTGAGCTTGATTTTAGTTACTTCGTTACACCTCAAATTGCAGTCGAACTCATTTTGGCAACCACACGTCACAGTGTTGAGGCGACGAATACAGCTTTAGGTAGTGTGGATTTAGGTAAGGTCAGTGTTTTGCCCCCAACACTTACAGCACAATATCATTTAGATTTTATTCCTCACTTTAAACCTTATATTGGCGCAGGTATTAATTACACCTATTTTTATAATGTCAATAGTGGGCCAGTAGCAACAAACATTCATTATGATTCTAGTTTCGGTCCTGCATTACAAATAGGTGCTGACTTTGCTATTAATGATAATTGGTCTATCAATGCTGACGTTAAAAAAATCTGGGTTAAATCCAATGTAACCGTTTACACCCCTGCCACTCAATTGGAAACTAACGTACATATTGACCCCTGGGTAGTTGGTTTAGGTGTAGGCTATCGAGTGAGTTAGTCGTATAACCTTAACATATTTTCCCCAAGAACAAACGCTCTCTCAGCAAGCGATTAAGAGGTGATTAAATGATTCCTGCAACTGATGTAGTTGATTTGTCTCGATTACAGTTTGCTTTAACAGCATTATACCATTTTTTATTTGTCCCTTTGACTCTAGGTTTTTCTGTTCTCTTAGCAATTATGGAGACCGTTTATGTAATGACTGGAAAAGAAATTTGGCGACAAATGGTTAAATATTGGGGTGTTTTATTTGGAATTAATTTTGTTCTGGGTGTAGCTACAGGTTTAACGATGGAGTTTGAATTTGGGACAAACTGGTCCTATTATTCTCGGTATGTAGGTGATGTATTTGGCGCACCATTAGCTATTGAAGGATTAATGGCATTCTTTCTAGAAGCAACTTTTGTGGGGTTATTTTTCTTTGGTTGGGAGCGCTTATCCAAATTTCAACATATGGTATGTACGTGGTTACTCGCTTTAGGTACTAATTTATCAGCGCTATGGATTTTAATTGCAAATGGATGGATGCAAAATCCAGTGGGAGCTTACTTTGACTATCAAACCATGCGCATGGAGGTTAGTAGCTTTTTCGATATTTTATTTAATCCGGTAGCACAGGCAAAATTTGTACACACTATTAGTGCTGGATATGTTACGGGCTCTATGTTTGTCCTATCCATTAGTGCCTATTTTATATTAAGAAATCGCAATATAGATTTCGCAAAACGATCAATGACTGTAGCAGCCTCATTTGGCTTAGCCTCAGCATTGTCGGTCGTTGTCCTTGGCGATGAGAGTGGCTATCTTGCCAATGACGACCAGAAAATGAAAGTAGCTGCAATGGAGTCAATGTGGGAAACAGAGAAGGCACCTGCTAGCTTAACTCTTTTTGGCATTCCTGACGAGCTAACAAAAACTACAAAATATACTATTAAAATTCCATATGCGTTGGGAATTATTGCGACCCGTTCATTTAACACACCTTTATTAGGTATTAATGAGTTAATTGAGGATGGCAAAGATCGGATTAAAGATGGTCTGCTAGCCTATAATGCGTTAAGCACCTTACAAAGTGATCCCAATAATAAAGATGCGAAAGAGCGTTTACAAAATCATGTGAACAATTTAGGTTACGCCCTTTTGCTAAAAAAATACACAGAAAATCTTAGTGAAGCAACTGAAGAACAAATTAATCAGGCCGCTAATGACCTAAAACCTAAGGTAGCCCCCCTCTTTTTTTCATTCAGGGTTATGGTTGCATGTGGTTTTTACTTTATTTTACTGTTTGCTGTTGGCTTTTACCTCTCTACTAAAAACAAACTACATTCTACACAATGGTATCATCGGATGGCATTTTACTCCTTACCATTGCCTTGGGTCGCAGCGGAATTGGGCTGGATAGTTGCTGAGTATGGGCGACAGCCCTGGGTTGTGCAAGGAGTGTTGCCAACCTTTATGGGCGCCTCTTCTTTATCTATTGGTCAAGTACTGACTTCATTAACTGGATTTGTATTATTTTATACCGTATTGGCAATAGTAGAATTGTACCTTATGGTTAAATACATTCGACTTGGTCCAGATAGGATAGTTACCCATTAGAACCATATATCTTATCTTCATCGCTTAGAGATAAATAAGATTACAACGAATCACCCACATTCAATATGGAGTGTACCATGATTTTAGATTATGAAACTTTAAGAGTAATTTGGTGGCTATTGCTAGGCGTTTTATTAATTGGCTTTGCTATCATGGATGGATTTGACCTGGGTGTCGCTATCTGGTTACCCTGGTTTGCCAAAACGGATACCGAACGTCGTATCTTAATTAATACGGTAGGACCAACTTGGGAAGGTAATCAAGTGTGGTTTATTCTAGGAGGTGGCGCAATTTTTGCTGCGTGGCCTGATCTTTACTCGCTTTCATTTTCTGGATTTTATTTAGCTATGCTGGTTGTTTTACTGTCTTTAATCTTAAGGCCCGTAGGATTTAAATACCGATCTAAACTGGATAATCCTCTTTGGAGATCTACTTGGGATTGGCTACTTTTTGTTGGCGGATTTGTTCCTGCACTCATTTTTGGAGTGGCAGTGGGTAACGTATTACAAGGCGTACCCTTTTATTATGACGACAGTTTAAGAGTGATATATACAGGTACATTTTTTCAGTTACTTAACCCTTACGCCTTGTGCTGTGGGGTACTTTCAGTGTTAATGCTTGCAATGCATGGTGCCTTTTTTATACAAATAAAAACTGAAGGTTCATTGCAGAAAAAAGCAAGAAATGGCGCGCGTTATGTGGCTTTATTGATGACCTTATTATTCATTTTAATGGGCTTTTGGACTAATTTTATTGATGGCTATGTTTTGAATAATGTGATGCCTCATGATGGCCCATCTAATCCGTTATATAAAGAAGTAAATGTTCAAATTGGTGCTTGGTTCACTAACTATAGAGATATGCCGATTTCTCTATTAGTCCCTCTTTTAAGTATTCTGTGTGCCTGGTTAGCTATATTACTAGCCAATAAAGCATTGATGGCTTTTATATTAAGTAGTATCAGTGTTGGCTCATTAATAGCCACAGTGGGCATAAGTATGTTTCCATTCATTCTTCCATCATCGACCCACCCAAAATACAGCTTGATGGTATGGGATAGTTCATCGAGTCAGACCACTTTATTCATTATGCTCATTGCAACAGTAATTTTTCTTCCAATTGTACTAGCGTACACTGCATGGGTTTATCGGGTCCTTCGCGGAAAGGTCAATGAAAAGACTATTAAAGAACAAACAACTTCATACTGATATTAAGGAGAAAAAAATGTGGTATTTCTCTTGGATTCTTGGAACAGGACTCGCTTGTTCATTTGCCATATTAAACGCAATGTGGTTGGAGCTAAGGGATACTGATAAAAAGATATCTACTTCAGAATCGTAAAAAATTTAAGGGTCAGGTAGATTAATAAATGCGCACAAGAAAAGATATTGTCATCATTGGTGCAGGCCCTACAGGGTTAGGCCTGGCAGCTTCCCTTGCCAATACTAATTTAAAAATAGTTATACTGGATAAATTACCAGTTCGGGCTTTGCAATATCCCGATTACGATGGTCGAGAAATTGCCCTCAACACTCCGACTATCAACTGTCTAAAGAGGCTCAATGCTTGGGACAAGATTAATCCGGAATTTATTTTTCCAATTAAACAAGCAAAAGTGCTCAGTGGTGGCTCATCGTATGCATTAGACTTTAACGATAAAGGCGCCCTTTTAGGATATTTAGTCTCAAATCATTTAATTAAAAAAGCATTGTATGAGGTTGTTTGCTCTTATTCTAATATAGAAGTGATAACTGATACTACAGTGGAAGATATTCAAGAAGGTCACCGTACACGTACAGTCTATCTATCTAATCAATCAGTTATTGAAGCATCACTTGTTGTAGCTGCTGATAATCGTTTCTCCGAGTCTCGTCGAAAGCTAGGGATTCCTTCTGATGCCCATGATTTCTCGAAAGTAATGATTTTATGCAAAATAGAACATGAAAGACCCCACCATCATTGTGCTTTTGAATACTTTGACACAGACAAAGTAGTTGCGTTTTTACCTATGTCTAGCCATGCATCCTCACTGGTGATGACGGTTTCTCCCGATAAGGTTGGCTATATAAAAAGTCTAAATGATCAACAACTTATTTCAAATTTAGCGAATCAGTTTGAAAAACAGTTTGGAACGATCCAAACAGTAGGTCAGCGATTTTTTTATCCATTAGTCGGTGTTTATTCTCAACGATTTGTTGATGAACGGTTTGCTTTAATAGGAGATGCAGCCGTAGGTATGCATCCTGTGACAGCCCATGGCTTTAATCTGGGATTGAAGGGGTCTGAATCATTGGCAAATGCAATTCGATGGGCACTTGCACAAAATAAAGATATTGGTTCGATAGAAATTTTAGAGCGTTACCAATCTGAGCATAGGCACGCTACAAAGCTAATGTATCATGGTACTAATTTGATAGTCAGTTTATTCACAACAAATACAGTTTTTGCTCAGCTACTTAGCCAGTGTACCTTGCGACTCGCCAATCACGATTTATTACCTTTTAAACGTATCATTATGGATTATTTGTCAGGCAGAACTAGCCCCATCACTTCGCTTATTGAAAAGGTTCGATTATGTTTTTAAATGATGTTTCTGAACAATTAATATTAAACTATGAGGGGCAGTTTCCACGGTATACTAGCTACCCAACCGCTCCTCACTTTTCTACTGAGATTAATGCGACAACTTATTCGCAATGGCTTCATGCTATCCCAGCCCAGGACACTTTGTCTTTATATATTCATATTCCATTCTGTCAGCAATTGTGCTGGTATTGCGGATGCTATACTAAAATCAGCAACAAAGAATCCGCTGTTGAAGAGTATGTTAAGGTATTAATACAAGAAATAAACTTAGTTACCAGACTACTGCCCCCCCAATGCTTGAACGTGACTCATATTCATTTTGGTGGGGGCTCACCAACCTTATTATCTCCTCAATTATTTTTGAAGTTGATGAGAAGTATTCGAGAGGCATTTCATGTAGCACCTCATGCAGAAATAGCCATAGAAGTCGACCCTCGTACTATCAATGAAGAAAAAATAAGCGCCTATGCTAGTGCCCTTGTGAATCGAATAAGCATTGGCGCACAAGATTTTAACCCCGACGTTCAACAGGCGATCAATAGAGAGCAACCAATCGAATTGGTTCAATCATGCATCAATCTTTTTAGACAGTATAGCATTAACAACATAAACCTTGATTTGATGTATGGATTACCCAAACAAACAATAGAAAGTATTGAAAATAATATAGAAGCAGTTTCTTTATTAAATCCAAGTAGGATTGCCTTTTTTGCCTACGCTCATGTCCGTTGGATGAAAAAGCACATGCAACTAATCCAGGAAGAGGATCTCCCAAATGATGCCAGTCGAATAGAAATGTTTTGCCTGGCTTCTGAACAACTTAAACAAAAAGGCTATTTACCTATTGGCTTAGATCATTTTGCTAAACCAACAGACCCCATGGCACTTGCGTTAAATACAAAAACACTAAAAAGAAATTTTCAAGGATACAGTGTTGAGAGTGCATCTCATCTTATTGGGTTAGGAGCTTCATCGATCAGTCAATTAACTCATGGATATGCGCAAAATACATCCGACCTAAAGCAGTATAAAAACACCGTCATAAATCATCTATTACCCATTGTGCGCGGTATGGAGATCTGCACTGAAGATCAACTAAGGAAAGCGATTATTGATGATATTATGTGTTATCTTGAAGTGGATCTCAAAAAACATTGTGCTGTGTTTAATTATCCTCTTGATTATTTTGATAGTGAACTTCGCTCGCTAGACAACTTAGTTAAAGATGGTCTGGTCGCAATTAACGACTACATAATTCAAATTCACCCCAAAGCAAGACAAATAACCCGAGTTGTAAGTAGCTATTTTGATCGCTTTTTTAAAACCAATACACAAAGACACTCAAGAATCACTTGAAATTAGTAAAATTCAAAAAAGACCGAAGAATGCTTTTCAAACAAGACTTACGCCCCTCCCAAGGCAGACATCTACATTACAGAAGCACCATAATGAAATTTAAATTTATTTTCTTTAAAAATCTTAATGCAGGTTTTACAAACTTCAGGGTCATATAGCTCCCCGCTGTTTTTACATAATTCATCAAGAGCCACATCAATTCCACGAGCAGGCCTATAGGGGCGATGGGAAGACATCGCTTCAACTAAATCTGCAACTGCAAGTATTTTTGCTTCGAGACGGATATCATTACCTTTTAAATGGTTGGGGTAGCCAGAACCATCCAATCGTTCGTGATGCTGATAAATAATCTGAGCTACATCAGGAAGTAAGTTCATATTCTTTACTATTTCGTACCCACTTTGTACGTGCGTCTTTATCAGCTGCAATTCCAAATCGGCTAGCTTTCCCGGTTTACTTAATAACTCAGTAGGTACATTAATTTTTCCTATATCATGGATTATGGCAGCCATTTTTAATTGTTCAATAAGATTTGGATCCACTCCCATTTCTGTAGCAATAGCTACAGCAAGCTGAGCTACCCGCTCTTGATGGCCTGCCGTATACGGGTCTCGTAATTCGACTATTTTTGCCATAGTAACAATTGTATCATCAAGAGATTTTTTAAGATTAGTATAGGCATTTTTTAATTGTTGCTCGGCCAATTTCCGTTCAGTAATATCCAAAACCGATCCAATTACTGCAGGTTTATTTTCTAAAATAGTTTCGGAGCTATAAACTTCCAGGTTGATCTGTTCCCCATTTTTTTTCACGCCCAAAAATTCAAAGTGAAGGGGAATATCTATTTCTTGAGATCTTTTTAACACGGTATCATTCATTCTATAAATCTCATCAGGATGGGCCAAGTTTCTTATATTCATGCCAATCATCTCACCACTAGTATAACCAAATACACTTGCTAAAGCTGAGTTCACATAAGTAAATAGTTCATCCTGGACAATAAAAACGCCAATCAAAGAGTGGCTGCTCAATATGCGAAAACGAGATTCGCTTTCAAGTAATTTTTCTTCGGCTTTTTTTCGAGAAAATGCATTGGAATATAAATGAGAAACCATTTGAAATTTATTAAATTCATCAACCGTCCATATTCGTTCATTACGTATCATATTAAAAGAAATGATACCCATAATATTCTTTTGCTCACCCTTAAGTTGAAAATTAATTACACTCTTGACTCCAAAATAATTAAAGCTCGCTCTATCTAGCTTTGCCTCGGGTGGCAAATCATTTTTTATTGATGATAAAACAAGAGACTCTTCTGATTTAAGTTGTTGTTCGCACCAGGGGAAATAATCTTTAGCATAGGCTTTCTGGGGAATTTCAGGGCCAACTTGCCGGCGATGATAACTATTTAATAAATAATTCGATTTATCAAAGGGTTCCCAGATGACAACGGCATCAATATCGAGCATTTCACAGATTCGCTGCATTCCATCCGCCATTTCTTGATTCAACTGCCCTAATTTTGCATTCAAAAGTCGGTTGGATACATCAGTTAATAATTTGTGAAAAAGAATATTTTTTTCTTGTTCTTCGAGTGCGTGCCTCTGTTCTGTGATATCTAAAATACTTCCAATGATTGCAGGCTGGTGATTTAAGATAATCCTGGTGCTGTAAATCGCGACATGTCTTGTCGCATTATCTGTTGCTAAGATTTTAGCTTGGTATTGCGTCGAAATTAAATTCCCAGATATTTTTTCCAATATTTGCTTCGTCACAAAATCTCTGCTATCAGGATGAAAATGAAGTATTGGGTCGGTTCCAATTAATTCATCTGGAGTACACTTAATGATTTTGGCAAAAGCAGAATTTACATAAGTATAAACATTATTGTTAATAATATAGATTCCAATGAGCGATTGTTCACTTAAGGCTCGGAAGCGTGCTTCACTATCATACAATAAAGCTTCTGTGTGTTTTCGCTCGGTGATATCACGTACTATTGCGAGTAATAAAACTTTATTCCCGAGCGTTAATTTATTTAAACTGACATCGGCCATAAATTTCGAGCCATTTTCACGTTGATGTTCCCATTCAAAAGATTGAGGACCTACAGATAGAGCATGTTCGATTTTTTTAAAAACTTTTTCCTTTGAAAGCTCACCGTCAGGTTGATAATTTGGAGAATAATCGGCTGGAGTGGAACCTATAAGTTTATCATGAGTGGTTTCGAATAATTCTTCAGCTCGTTTGTTGCAGTCAACAAAACAATTTCCATCCAGTACAAAAATCGCATCATATGCTGTTTCAAATAAGGTATAATATTTAGCTGATAAATCATTTATATCTTCCATGAATTTAAACTCGTTTGAGAAATTTTCATATTAGGATGAATAGAATTATGGACTATAAACCGCAAAAAGTGCAAAGTGTGACTTTATCAAGCAAATTGATGCTTTTCTGGAGCATCATAGCCAAACTCTCTTGTTGGGTTTGAATTAACCTTGCAAAATAAAACTTCCTTGACTATATGAAAAAATACTCTTACAACTTGAAAGATATTCCCATTCTCGCCTCAAGGTTTATGGCTAGCTTAATTGATATAAGGAAGTACTTAATTATAGGTTTTTTGTTCTTAGGTTCGCCACTACATGCCTCTTTTATTGAACAAACAATTGGAACTGCTGTAGTAAAAGATGCCACAGCCGTTTACTTCAACCCGGCGGCATTAACTATTTCACCTCATCAACAACTTATCCTTCTAGGCACCTTGGCAAGAGCGCAATTTGAGTTCAGCGGGATTGCGCAAAAAATACCTTTTGGGGGGACTGAATCGGGATCAACTACTTCTAAATCCAATTTTTTCTTGCCTTCTATGTATCTTAGCATCCCTATAAATGAACGATTTGTAGCGGGTTTTGCATTCGTTGCGAATGATTTTAATCGCGAATTGGATAACCAACCGATTCTTCGCTATATTCTTGCACGCAATCAAACGCATAATATTGATTTTATTCCCGCTCTTGGCATTAAAATTAATCAATATCTTTCCATAGGGGCAAACATTAATTTTTCCTATGCTCATCTCATCCAAGAACCTATTGCTGCCGGCATAGCTCGTTTGAATATTCCCGAGAGTAGAAGCTTGAATGACAGTCAAGCAAACAGTTTAGGTGGTGATTTTGGGATACTAATTAAACCCAGTAAAAAAACAGCCTTGGGTTTTAATTATCGCAGTTCAATGACCTATAATTTACAGGGTAGTAGTACAATATCTGGTTTGCAGTACATTTCTTCGGATGATTACCATTTTAAATACTGGACACCAGCAAGAAGTGTTGCGACATTAAGCCATTTTATCAATGAAAAATTAGGCTTTTTAGGAACTGTTCAATACCTGCAATGGAATATTTTTAAAGAAGTTTCTGTCTATAACTTTGCAACTCAAGCGGCCTCCCAAGTCTTTATCATCCCTAAGGCTCGCATTAATTATCACTTTCACAACAGTTGGCTTCTAACCCTCGGGGCAAACTATAAAGTTTCGACAAAGTGGATAGTTCGCGTAGCAGGAACATATAATCAGTCGCCATCGAATGGGAGATTTCAAATTGGCCCTGGAGACAGTTTGGTTACTGGTTTTTCCATGGGATATCAAATGATGAATCATCTCACTGTTGATTTCGGTTATGGCCATGGTTTTTTTAAAAAGGAACATATTAATATCCAAACCTCCCAGAATATTACAACTGGCATTAATGAAGGCGTCCATGACGCCGTCTCACTCAAATTTACGCTCACTTCTTAATGGTAAACTTGAATAAGACAATATTTCATAGTCTCGAGACTGACGTTAGTTTTGAAGATAAGAAATAGATTTGAACAATAGATTACTTCGTTAATTAGTCCAAATTAAAGATCAGTAGTATAGCTATTCGTTATTGTTGATAATTCTGCAAATGCAGAAACAGTATAAGCTATTAACTTGGCGTTTTGAGAAGACTCATTATGCTTGGGAGTCACTTGATTACAAATATCGAAACCATGATCAGTTAATAATTTAACTAAACTATCAAGAGATTTTTCAGGAAGAGACTTGCTAAAAGCAACTTCAGCATGTTTTGAAAATTCTTGAGCTTTATGATATTCCTGTGGTCCGAACTTCCATTCCCCTCCCACGAAGCCTAGTCTCCGATGGACAAAATCGTTATGTTCACTGCTAAAAAAACTAATGGTTAATAGTCCTGGGATAGAGCTTTCCCGCAAGAGCCATACCTCCTTATCCAATTTATTGGGGGCTCCCTCTTTCTCGAGTATTGAATAAGCTTTTCCAGCATCAGTTATAGATGAAAAAATAACTACTTTATTTTCTAATTTGGACTCCAAGGTTACCTCCTGTATATGATATATAACAAATAACTTTAACGTAATTATTGTTTATGCGTAGCAACCGCTTTAAAGTTTACGGTTACCTCATCTTTTATTTCACTAGTACTCGACCAATCACCTTGTCCAATACCAAAATAAAGTCGTTTTAGGTTCGTATGCCCTTCAACAACCAGATGATCTTTAGGTGACTCTGTAGCAGTAAAAGTAAGTGTTACTGGCACCGATTTATTTTTTATGGTTAATATCCCAATAGCTTCATAATTTTTATCATCCTTTTTAGTGAATTTAGTCGACTTAAACTCAGCCCTAGGAAACTCTTTAGCATTAAACCAGTCTGAACTGAGTAATATTGACGAAATTTCCGCATATGAAGTTGTTAGTGAATTCATGTTCACAACTACATCCACACTGCTGTTTTGATAATTTTGGGGGTCTGCAACTATTTTTGCCGTAAACTCTTTAAATGAGCCAGTAACAGGTGCATTATTTTGTGTTGCAGTAAAACTTATACTGCTTTCATTGGGAACAAGTGTCCATTCAGGTAAAGCAGCCGAATTCGCATTGACACTACTCAAAAACAAAAGAAAGAAAAAATACTTAATCATTTTCATGGGAACATTCTCCGTAATATATCATCCTTATTGATAAAATGATGTTTTAGAGCAGCAGCTGCATGCATACAAATTGCCGCAATAAGAGCATAACCTAACCACTCATGAACCCATTCAAATAAGACACGTTTGCTTTCATCAGGCGCTATAAGATTAGGTAGGGTAAATAATCCAAAAAATGATGCAGGCAACCCTGCTGCTGAGGTAATTAACCACCCAGTAATTGGCATAGCAAACATAAATACATAAAATGCCCAGTGCATGCTGCGTGCAGCAATTTTTTCAAGCCAAGGTAAAGCCAGTTCAGGACTTTCATTCGCTAAGCGCCAAATGATTCTTAAAATAGCTAAAAACAGGACTAAAAAACCATACTCTTTATGCCAGCCATAAAATTTCAGTCTTTGGGCACTCCAGGGCATAGAAACCATATACAAACCTAGTGCCAATAGCCCTATTATTAATAAAGCAATTACCCAATGAAATACTATCGCAATGATGCCAAAATGAGTTGAGCTGTTTTTGATTTGCATGAAATATCCTATTTTTTACCCTGTGCCTGTTCTTTATCTTGATCTGGTTTTGTATTCTGATCTAGATAAGCCTCAGCTCCAATAGAAAGATTCACTTTATCGCTCACAGCGGGCAAGAATGCATTGATTCCGAAATCGGAACGATTTATAGAGCCTGTGGCTGTAAAACCAACAGACATCTTATTACTAATTGGATTCATCCCCTCTTTATTTAAGGTAACTTGTAACACCACTGGTTTGCTTACCCCACGTAAAGTTAAGGTGCCATCAACTGTTGCTTTATTATCACCTTGAGGCGTTACTTTATTACTAACAAAGGTTGCTGTAGGATAATGCTCAGCGTCAAAAAACAAATTACTTTTTAAATGTTTATCAAGCTCAGGAATACCCGTAATCATATCCTTAACATCAATTGTCACATTAATTTTACTTTGACTTGGATTGTCTTTATCAAGAACTAGCTGTCCCGTTGCATACCATTTGCCATATTGAGTTGTGAAACCCAAGTGTTCAGCACTCCATAAAATATAAGTATGATTTTTATCCAAAGTATACGTTTCAGAGGCAGCAAATATTGGAGTAGAAAAAGTAATTGCGATAAGCAATGATGAGAGCGAGCTTCCTAGGGTTTGCTTCATAATTAATTTCCTTATTTTAATATCAGTTTAAATCAATTATATATTAAATTTTTACTCGGGTTTGAGATTACCCCCAACAATTCGTTCACAGAGTCCTTTAGGTAACAAAATAAAGGCATCTTTCTGCTTGTCTTTAGTAGCAGAAGAAGCACATGAAGCAGTTGCCGTAGCACAGTCATTCATCCCTTTTTTAGCAATTCCATAGCATTTTTCAGTTGCAGCAATAGTGTCATTGTTATCTGCTGCTGAACTTCCAGTTGCAACAAGAACAAAAAAAGCAGTCATTACTGATTGCATCAACTTATCTCGTGTAAACATGGTTTTCCCTTCCATTAAATGAATTCTTCATTAAAATACAATAGTGATATTGAAACGACAAGTATAAGATTAAAAAACGATATCCAACTCAAGAAGCTAATAATCAATCAAGAAAGGAACCAATCATATTAAGTTCACCGCCAAAAGGCACTCTTGCTAAAAGAGGAGAATTAAGTTTTTGGTTTAATGTATCAATATTAGCAGATAAGGCCTGCATAGCTGGATCAATGCAGTTGGCAATCCACCCCATACATTGAATATTATTTGTGCGTAAAACCATTTCTGTTAACAAAGCATGATTAATGCAACCCAATTTCATGCCAACTACTAAAATAACAGGTATTTTTGTAATCCGCAAAAAATCAATCCAAGTTTCATGATCATTTAATGGAACCATTAATCCACCAGCACCTTCAATGAATAACGTTTCGATACCATCCAGTTGCAAATTAAGACAATAATCCGCAATTTCATCAATGGACAAGTAACCTCCCTCACAATATGCAGCAATATGAGGCGATACAGGCATCTTAAATCGCCAAGGATTGATTACATCCAAATTGATACTATTTTTTTGTATATATTGTGCATCACTACTAACCAGTTTACCTTCTATTTCCATGCATCCACTTGCTACAGGTTTAATTGCAGCTGAAGCCGAAAAATGATTTGCCAAACGTGCTGTAACATAGGTTTTACCACAATCCGTGTCAGTACCAGTGATAAAAAAATGCTTCATTTAATAAATCCTCGTACTTCGTCAATAAATAAGTCTGCATGTGATAAAAATGGCATGTGGGCAGCTCGCTTATATAACACATAATGAGCTTCAGGATAGGCCAATTGCATGGAGTTCATTGCTTTAATTGGCACAATCGGATCAAGTCGACCAAATATAAAGCAGGTTGGCTTGTTAAACTGCTTTAATTGTTCACGCAAATCCCAAGTTTCTAAAATCTTAAGACCAGATTCCAAGCCTTCTGCAGATGGCAATTTATGAGGCAGATGATGTAACTCTTCATTAGATTTTATTCCATTGAGCTCTAAAAATTCTTTTAATGTAGCATGTGGATCTTTTGATAATTTCTTATAAAATTTTTTAAAAACTTCATCAGAAACACCTGGCCACAGATCGGTATATAAAAATCGAGGGGATGAAGTCACATTAATAAGATAACCTACCCTATCAGGTTCTTCTACTGCAAAACGCATTGCATATAATCCCCCCATAGACCAACCTATTAATGCAAATTTTTCGGGTAACTGGTTGACCAAGAGAGTTTTAAATTTATCCCAATCCATGATTGGGCTATGACCAAATCCTGGCAAATCAACGAATATCAGTTGATAATCCATGAGGAGCTTAGGTATTAATGGTGACCAGACCTGGCTGTCGAATCCCCATCCATGAAAAAAAATAAGAGGATATCCTTCTCCGTAACTATGGATGCTTATGTTCATACATTACACTTATCTGATTAAATAACTCACGAATCTGTTCGGGAGTATGATTGTAATTCAAAATGATACGTAATCCAGAGGCTTTGACACTCACAGTGGGTTTTCTTATAGCACAGCAGCTTATCCCCTTTTTCTTCAACTCGCGAGCATAATGCAAAGCTAAATGTGGACATCCTAATTGGAGTTGTTGAATTGGACTCATAGAATCAGCCCAGTTTAAAGGCGATTGTTTCACGTATGATCTAAATAAAGATATTAGTTGTGCTAGTTTAGAGCGCCTATCTTCGGCATTGACTACAAATTCCAATGTATTCAATAAGCCATAACTTAAAGCAGGGCTAACTGCTGTTGAATAAATAATGGAGCGTCCTGCTTGTAACAAAGCATAGATCCAGTCTGCTTTGCCTGCAACAAGGGCGCCTTGTGCCGCATAAGCTTTTCCTAAAGGAATTATTCGTAATGGAACTTCATTTTGAGTTAGCCCATGATAGGCCGTTGCCCCCCTTCCCTGATTGCCAAGAACACCAAAAGAATGCGCCTCATCAACCAAAAGTGCACCATCATTCGCATTGCAAAGAGAAGATAGTTTTGCCAATGGAGACAATTGGCCACTCATGCTAAAAATACCTTCAGTGATTAAAGCTGAATTCTTAAAATCCAAGGTAAATTTACGACTTAAATCATCTAAATTATTATGCAAATAACGCGTATAGTTTACCTGCGATAAAACTAAGCCATCATAAATTGAGGCATGAATTTCTTTATCAATAAAACAATGAACTTTTAACCTTCCAAGTAATGCTGTAACGGCAAGATTTGCCGCATATCCCGAAGAAAATAAAATACAATCGTCTACGGCCAATAAATTGGAGAATGCCTCTTCAACAGCTCGGTGATTGGGGTGATATCCACTCAGCAACATCGAAGCCCCACTACCACTAGGGTACAGAGCATATCCTCGTTGGTATCCTTCAGAAATACGTTTATCTCTTGCTAGTGATAAATAATCATTGCTATCAAAATGAATTAACGAGGAATCCTCAGCTGACACGAACCTAGTTCTTAATAAACCTTCATCTGCCAGCTGGTTAGTATAATTCCTAATCTTATGAGTTAGAGGCATTTAAACCATCTCAGTTAGACCAAGCTTATTAAAAAGAACCTTATCTTTAGCACGCTGTGGATTTTCTTCAGTTAATAACTTATCACCAAGAAATACTGAATTCGCACCTGCAAAGAAACAAAGGGCCTGTAATTCATCACTCATTTCCGTCCTTCCAGCTGTTAGTCGAATGACGCTTTGCGGCATTAGGATTCTGGCGGTAGCAATTGTACGAACTAACTCGATCCCTTCTACTGGTTGCGCTTTTGCAAGAGGTGTTCCCTCTACAGGTATTAAACGATTAATTGGAACGCTTTCAGGAGGTGTTTCCATATTTGCTAAAGTTAATAAAAATTCAATTCGGTCTTCACGTGTTTCACCCAAGCCCAAAATACCGCCGCAACAGACATTAATTCCAGCTGATCGAACATTATTTAATGTATCTAAACGATCACTAAATTTACGTGTTGTAACTACTTTTTCATAATAAGAAGGTGAAGTGTCAATATTGTGATTATAATAATCCAAACCAGCTTCCTTTAAACTGGCAGCCTGTTCTTGATTCAACATGCCCAAAGTCATACAGGTTTCTAGACCTAATGACTTAACTCCCTTAATCATTTCTTGTAACTCACTCATGGCCTTATCAGGTGGACATCGCCAGGCTGCCCCCATACAAAAACGTTTGGCGCCACCTTCTTTTGCTTCCTGAGCGGCTTTTAAAACATCAGCAACCGACATTAACTTTTCTTTTTCAACATGAGTTTTATGATGTCCACTTTGAGAACAATAACCACAGTCCTCAGGACAAGCCCCTGTTTTAATACTTAATAATGTAGCAAATTGTAACGAATTAGGTTGATGATATTCTCTATGTACCACATGCGCTTGATGTAAAAGATCATTAAATGGTTGTTCATAAAGAGCTTTAATTTCAGAAACAGACCAGTGCTTCTTATCTTGAGTCACAACAGGTTTCCTCCTAATCAAGGATGTTAAACGAAGCGAAAGTCTAACTTCCCTACATTTTGTATTGTTTTCATTTTATTTAAGTAACGGACATGATAAAGTTCCGCCTCATCTTGTCAACCAAAATTTTTAAAATGGTCAACATAAATCGATTAATCAGTAGAGATTTAAAGCATTTTTGGCACCCTTGCACGCAAATGAAAGATTTTGAATCATGCCCTCCGTTGGTTATTGAAAAAGCTCATGGTAGTTACCTCTATACCAATAAAGGTCCACTGATTGATGCCATCTCCAGTTGGTGGTGTAAATCTTTAGGTCACGGCCATCCTGCTATTATTGGTGCAATAAAAGATCAAATGAATCGCTTTGAACATGTCATTACAGCAAATACCACAAATCCACAACTTGTAGAGTTAGCTGAAGAGTTAGCTCAAATTACTAAAAAGCAACATGTATTCTTCGCCAGTGATGGCTCCAGCGCTGTTGAAATTGCGATGAAACTAGCAATCCATGCCAATCAAATCAAAGGCTATACAGATAGAAATCAGTTTATTGCACTTAAGAACGGATATCATGGGGAAACACTAGGTACAATGAGCATCAGTGATTTAGGTCTTTATAAAGAACCCTATAAATCATTTTCTCTTAGCTGTCATTATATTGAGGATATTCCTTATATTTCTGGCAAAGAGGATTCTTTATGGAGTAATTGCGATACATATTGGTCAATTTTAGAAAATAAATTAGAGGCGATTAGTAATAAAGTCTGTGCCATAGTAGTAGAACCCCTAGTTCAAGGTGCAGGTGGGATGTTATGTTACAGTCCCGATTTCCTTAAAAGACTATCGTCCTGGGCTAAAAGCAAAAATATTTATCTTATTACCGATGAAATAATGACTGGCATGGGGCGAACAGGTAAATGGTTAGCTTCACACCATGCTGATGTTGAATCGGATCTCATTTGTTTATCCAAGGGATTAACTTCAGGGTCTATTCCTCTAAGCTGCGTGATGATCGACAGCTCCATCTTTGATCTTTTTTATGCAGATTATGAAAGTGGAAAGTCCTTCTTACATTCACATACATATAGTGGAAATGCCCTCGCAGTCAGCGCCGCATTGGCAACCATTCGTGTCATGCGTGAAGAAAAAATAATCGAGCACGCTCAAAATCTGGGTAAATATATGTTTACGGCCTTAACAGAAGTAGCCAAACTCTCTGGTAAATTAAGTAATGTCCGAGGAATTGGAGCCGTCGTCGCAGCAGATCTCGAGGGTACTGAACATCACCGAATAGGTAATAAGGTTTATCAGCAAGCACTAAACCATGGCGCCTTAATAAGACCTATAGGTAAAACCCTTTACTGGCTTCCTCCATTAAATACGAATCATGAAGTAATTGGGAAATTAGCGGAAATAACACTACACTCTATAAAGGGAGCCTATGTAACGCCGTAAATCATGCGAAAAATATTCAGAAACATGGTATTTATTGTCTACAAGAGATTGAGGTTATTCTGGATATTTTTCACCATTTTTTTACTTTTAACGTTTTCTTATATTTATTGGCATAACAGTGTTGCAAACTCTTTTAATTTTATTACAGATATAACCCATAAACGAGCTCAAGATATTGATGTTTTTATCAATGACGTTTTTAATGAACTATACAAAATACCTGCATATCAAAAGAATAATCTAAATTGCAAGGATGATTTCAATCCTTATTTACAACATATCGTAATCAATCATCCTCAAATCTCTGGATTAGCAATTCATGATCAAAAGCACCAGATTACATGCTCCACATTACCACAAAATCAAACATTTCATCTAAATCACGATATCAATCAGTCAATTATAGGACCGCTAAAAATACCTATGTTTGTTGATCCCATCTATGTAATTCAAAAAAAAATAGGTATCTTTAACATAGAAATGATTGTCTTGTCCCCAGTACTCCAAAATGAATTGAATAATCCAGAGAGCGGGATAAATACAACTACGTTATACGATGTGAATCAGAAAAAAGAAATTATTCAGATTAGAAAACCTGCAATTAATTCCTGGATAGATAAATTTCCCATTGCAGGAGAAAGAATATTTGCTAGTATCAAATTAAATAGCCTTGATGGTATTGTGCTTACTGTGGAAGGACCCGATCAAACTTCAATTAACAAGCTCTGGTATAATCAAATCCTGCTCATTCTTGATATTTTAGTATTTTCGATTTCTTTATATTTTTTGATTAAAAATAAATTTAATAAATATTATTCATTACACGGTGCGATAAAACAGGCTATTAAAAGTGAACAATTTTACCCTGTATATCAACCATTATTTAACACGCAATACAATACCTATACTGGAGCAGAAGTTTTATTAAGATGGCAAGATCATGGTAATCAAATAATAATGCCAGATCTGTTTATCGAGGAAGCTGAAGATACTGGCTTAATTGTCCCCATTACCCTGCAAATTATTGAAATAGCATTTAAAGAATCTAAAAATATCTTGGATACCCAACATAATTTTCATCTTGCATTTAATATTTGTGCCCTACATTTCACTGATAGTCAATTTTTTCCTCAATTTTATACGCTAATGCTCCAATATGCTATTTCACCTAAACAAATATTATTTGAAATAACAGAGCGTAATTTACTTGATATGAATAATGAAATATATTTCAACAGATTAAAAGAGCTCAGAGATATTGGGTATTCATTAGCTATAGACGATTATGGAACGGGACATTCGAGTATCAGTTATTTGCAACACTATCCTTTCAATTTCCTTAAAATCGACAAATTATTCATTCATGCTATTGGTACAAAAGCTGTTGCAGAAACATTAAATGATGCGATTATTCATTTAGCCAAAAAAATTAATTTAACGATTATTGCAGAAGGAGTAGAAACAGAAGAACAATTAAATTATTTATTACAAAACGGGGTTCGGCTTATGCAAGGCTGGTATTTTTCTAAAGCTTTACATGTAGAACAGTTAATCGAACTGCTTCAAGGAGAAAAAAAAAATGAATAAGTATATAAGATATTGTTTTTTTCTTGTTCTAGGTATCTCAGGTTCAAGTTTTGCTGAACTAATAAACACAGAAGGTAATTATTGGCAATGTTCAACTCACGATGAAACCCACACAAAATGGACTTCTCAAAGTACTTACCAAAAAATTTCTTTAAATCTTTCTTACTCAGAATGCAAAAAAAACAGCAACAAACCCGCTACGTGTAAAACATCTAATGCCAGTTGCGTCCGATTTATTCATGGCACTAATGTAACACCCATGTGGCAATGTACTGCTTTTGATAGAGAAGCCATGAGATGGAATAGTAATCACTATCCTAATCGTGATGATGCAGCATTAGCGGCCCAAGCATATTGCAAACATAAAAGTCCCGTACCTTCTACATGTTATATTAATGTAGTAACCTGTATTAATAAGAATGAGATTTAAACAATATGGTTTATTGTGTGGGATTAACAGGCGATATAGCGAGTGGGAAAACTACTGTTGCTGAACTTTTTTCAAAACTTGGTATTGATGTAATTTATGCCGACAAAATATCAAGAGAGCTGACCCAAAAGAATGAACTTGCTTATAGTAAAATTTTGGAACATTTTGGCCATAAGGTTCTAAAACAAGATAACGAGTTGGATCGTAGCAAACTAAGAGAAATAATATTTTCTAATCATAAAGAGAGAGACTGGCTTGAGGGACTCTTACATCCGCTTATCCGACAAGAAATAAAAAAAAGAGTTGATACCTGCACGACACCTTATTGTATGGTAGAAATCCCTTTACTGATTACGAAACAAGCATATCCTTATATCAATAGAATTTTGCTTGTCTGTGCACCAAAAGAAATACAAATAGCCCGATTAATGCAACGGGATCAATGCAGTAAAGAACAAGCCCAGGCAATTTTATCTGCTCAGCCGAATATTAATATTCGCTTAGGAAACGCAGATGATATAATAGATAACTACATGAATATTGACGAATTAACTAAATCAGTTAATGATTTACATGATAAATACCTCCGGAAGTCAAAAAATATCATGTGACCGATACTTATCCCTGTACCAGCAATAGAAAGCCCGAGCTTTGTCAATTTTTTTCAAATGAAGGAAAAAGGAATTCAAAATCAATGAAATTAATTACTTTAAATTTATGGGGAGGCCGCATACGAGGCCCTTTATTAGACTTTATCAATAAACATCGTGATATTGATATTTTTTGTTTTCAGGAGGTATATTACAACGCTCATCGTACTGTAACCGAAGAAGATAGAGAACTTAGTCTAAATATTTTTTCTGATCTGCAGCAGCTCCTTCCTAATCATTTTTCCATTTTTAAACCTGCTGTCGAAAACATTTATGGAATTGCAATGTTATTGAAAAATAACATCGATATATTAGGAGAAGGAGATATAAATATTCATCAAAAACAACATTATCCAGGAATAGGATTAAATCACCCTAGAAATTTGCAATGGGTCGAATGTGAAGTAGATAAAAAAACTTACTCCATACTTAATGTTCATGGACTCTGGAATGGTCAAGGTAAAAATGACACTCCGGAGCGAATCAATCAATCACAACGTATTCGACATTTTATGGATACCATTAATACACCTAAAATATTATGTGGTGACTTTAACTTAAGACCTGACACGAAAAGCATGCATATCCTAGAGCAAAGGATGAATAATTTAATAAAAAATAATAATGTTAGCTCAACAAGAACAAGTTATTACAAAAAGGAAGAAAAATTTGCAGATTATATTCTGACTTCACCGGATATTATTGTTAATGAATTCACTGTTATGGAAGATGAAGTCTCAGATCACGCTCCATTATATCTTGATTTTATTTAGCCAAAAATTTAAAGCCAATAAGCACCCAATTGCCCACTATATATTTTTATATATTGAATTCATTTCCCTTGTTTTTATTTCGACATTAGACAATTTTTTATCTAGTACATTTATATCGGGAATATAGAATTGATAGTGTCCAGCAACATTATTAACGGTTATATCCAGACCTTTTTCAAGAGTTTTATCCCTTAGTTCCGTCTTAAATTCTCGGTCTTGTTTAGTAGTAATTAGTAGTTGATTACGTACCAGAGAAATCTCAGGAATGTCTTTACAGGTAATATGTAAATTATCTAGATAACTAACTAGTTTCATAATTACCTTTTCAGTCTGATAATCAGACGTTGTCAAACCCGTAATTTGAATACCCATATAATTAGTCATTGGTTTTCTATCAAAAAAGGCCTGTCTCTGAGCCGTTTTTTCACTTTCATTTTCTTCATTAGAAAGCTCTCTTCGATGTCCATTAAGTAAATATAAGTTGTGGCTTAACACAACTGAAAGCATCGTAGATACTTGAAATGGAAATAAACTAGAACATTGGTAATTATTTATAATTTGACTTAGGTAAGTAACAAAGTTATCTTGGTCTATAAGAAATGAGTTGGAAATATACCGCAAAGCATCCTTTTCCTCCGGGTATTTTTCTAAGTGAGTGTAAAGAGCTTCTAATGGTTCTGCAAGGGCAGGTGCAAAATCACTTGATACTAAAAACATACTTAAACCACCACGTTCTTCAGCTCCCTTTTCGAAAGCAGTAAGTAAATTCAACATGAGTTGCAATGTATCCCCCTGAATTTTGCTACTTTTAAGAACACTCAATCCCATTCTTTCTTCAACATTTCTTTTATAGTTTATGTAAACATCCTCAATTGCTAGTATTTGATTAATATCTTTAGCCGAAAATGGCCTGATCTGCTGCAATGATAATTGTGGACTCTTAAAATCATAGAGATACCCATATGTATCAATGCATTCATTCAATTCCTTAACCGTATACACAGCACCACTTTCAGATTTAAACTCGATGGGATTTTCGTTTAACATTTGATAATTACTCCCTTAAGTCGTCATGAACATTTATCACACCAAAGTAATGATCAAAAACGAATCTAGATAATCAAATATTAGCATAAAAGTTAAATTAATTTACTTTTATTTTAGAAAGCTTATCTAACAATTAGTGCACCTTAGCCAGCAAGCATTAATTCGAGGTCACGCCCTAGCTAAAGGATTTGCATTTGAAGACTCATGTTATAATTTGAATAAGCAAAGGTTATAAGGCAGGTGTTAGCCAGATCGTTCCTGGACAAAGGTTGGTTTGTTAATATTACTTCAACAACTAGCTCTACTCTATAATTCATCTTTAAAAAACTCGGTTTTTCAACCTCATTATAAAAATCGAAATCTATTTTGTATATGTAAACTAAATAGCTTTACCAAAATAAGTGCATCCATTCACCCAAGCGACAGCCTTTTATAAAGATTCATTACAACATAAATAGTTCTGTACCATTGCAATTACTTTCCGATTGGCTTCAGGGAAATGTTCGTGATTTAACTCATGCGGATAAACCCACTTCATGGCCAATTGCCCTTCCAGGCATGAAGGAGCACCAGCAAATTGGCTTACAAGAAAAATAATTAATTTTACTTCTTTATCAGAATATTGATGATTAATTTCACTCAATAATTTGTATTGTAAAACATCTAATCCAACCTCTTCCTTGATTTCTCGAATCAGTGCGGATCCTGAAGGCTCATCAGCCTCCAACTTACCGCCAGGAAACTCCCAACATCCTCCATGAGGAACATTAAAAGGACGTTGGGTAATCAAGATACGCTGCTGTTCATCAACAATAACCGCTACAGCAACTTCAATGCTCAAGCCAAGCTTCCATGACATGTTTTATATTTTTTACCCGAACCACATGGACAAGGATCGTTTCGACCGATTTTCTTCTCATGTCTTCTGTATGTTTGAGTCGTCTCTTCTTCATTTTCATCAACATAATTACCGTGTTGTAAGCTCATCTTACTCACTTGCTCAGCACGTCGTTGCTCTTCAACTGCGTTAACATCTTCTTCAGTTTGAATTTCAACTGAAGAAATCAAACGAATTACATCATACTTTAAATTATCAAGCATGGTAGTAAACAAGGCGAAGGCTTCTTTTTTATACTCTTGCTTTGGATCTTTTTGTGCATAGCCGCGCAAATGAATTCCTTGACGTAATTGATCCATTACAGCTAAGTGTTCACGCCATTGATTATCTAAAGTTTGCAAAATCACTGATTTTTCAAACTGAGACATCGTGGCTCTGCCAGCCTGTTTTACTTTTTCATCATATTTCTTAGCTGAAATGTCAAGAATTTTATCTTTTATTTGTTCTGGTTGAATATGATGATCTGCTTCAATCCATTCAAGCACAGGAGCCTTAAGTTTGAACTCATCAGTCAACACTTCACTTAAAGATTTTGGATCCCATTGATCTTCCAGACTTTGTGGAGGAATATAAGTATCAACAAGATTTGATATGACTTCCTCTCTCATAATATTGACCACTTCTTCAGTATCTGTCATAGCCATGATTGAGGCTCGTTGCGTATAGATAACCTGTCTTTGATCATTAGCCACATTGTCGTAATCCAACAACTGCTTTCTCACATCAAAATGATGCCCCTCAAGTTTCCGTTGAGCATTCTCAATTGCTTTGGTTACTAAACTATGTTCAATCGGTTCCCCTGGCTTCATTCCCAAACGACGCATCATCGACGCAACACGCTCTGAAGCAAATATTCGCATTAAATTATCTTCAAGAGATAAGTAGAAGCGACTGCTCCCCACATCACCCTGACGGCCTGAGCGTCCCCGCAACTGATTATCGATTCGACGCGACTCATGTCGTTCTGAACCTATAATTCTTAATCCACCTGCCGCAATTACTTCATCATGACGTTTCTGCCATAACTGTTTTACAGCGTCGATTTCTTCAGCGCTTGCAGTTTCAGGCAGTTGCGCTAAATCAGCAGACATGCTTCCACCAAGAACAATATCCGTTCCTCGTCCAGCCATATTTGTAGCAATAGTTACTGCACCTGGGCGACCTGCTTCAGCAATAATTTGCGCCTCTTTTTCATGGAATTTGGCATTAAGTACTTGATGTTTAATATTTTCTTTTTTAAGAAGTTGACTTAAAAACTCAGATGCTTCAATCGAAACAGTACCCACAAGGACAGGTTGTTTGCGAGCAATACACTCACGGATGTCCGCTATAACGGCCTCGAATTTATCTTTCTGTGTTAAATAAACCAGATCCGACTCGTCTTTTCGCACCATAGGTTTATTGGTTGGAATTACAACTACATCAAGATTATAGATTTGCTGTAATTCGTAAGCTTCTGTGTCAGCGGTTCCAGTCATGCCCGACAATTTATTATACATACGGAAAAAATTCTGGAATGTAATTGAAGCAAGAGTCTGGTTTTCATTTTGAATCGAAACACCTTCTTTAGCTTCAACGGCCTGATGTAAGCCTTCAGACCATCGCCGACCAGGCATTGTTCGACCAGTATGTTCGTCAACAATAATAACCTGTCCATCCTTCACGATATAATCGACATCGCGATGAAACATAGCATGGGCCTTTAATGCTGCATTTACGTGATGCATTAACATAATGTTGCTAGCATGATATAAGCTCTCACCCTGATCCAGAAGTTTTGCTTTAACCAGTAACTCTTCTATATGTTGATGGCCTATATCAGTAAGATGTGCCTGCTTTTGCTTCTCATCGACAGTATAATCCCCTTCACCACCCTCTTCCTCTTGTTTCTTCAAATGGGGAATCAATGTATTGATTTTGATGTAAAGTTCAGAACTATCTTCAGCCGCACCCGAAATAATGAGAGGTGTACGTGCCTCATCAATAAGAATGGAGTCTACTTCGTCCACTATAGCAAAATTCAACTCTCGTTGTACCTTGTCTTCAAGACTAAATGCCATATTATCGCGTAAATAATCAAAGCCGTACTCATTGTTCGTTCCATAAACAATATCGCACCGATACGCTTCTTGTTTTGCTGAATGGGACATATCGGGATAAATCACACCCACAGTTAACCCCAAAAATTCAAATATAGGCTTCATCCATTGACTGTCACGTTTAGCAAGATAATCATTCACAGTAACAACATGTACACCATGGCCAGTAATTGCATTTAAATATGCAGGCAAAGTTGCTACCAATGTTTTACCTTCCCCCGTGCGCATTTCAGCAATATTACCTTCATGCAACACCATTCCACCAATTAATTGCACATCAAAATGACGCAAACCCAAAGTCCGTATAGATGCCTCTCTTACTGTAGCAAAAGCCTCAGCCAACATTTCAGCAAGGCTTTCACCTTCCGCAAAACGTGCTTTAAAATGTTGGGTTTTTGCAGCCAACTCAGCATCAGTCAATGCTTTCATTTGGGGTTCAAATGCATTGATTGCCATTACTGCCTTTTCCATACGCCGCAATGTACGCTCATTTCGGCTTCCAAACATTTTCTTAATCAACGTATTCAGCATGGCCTAAATAATCCTCTGGAGATTTCAAATAACAAATTTGTTAATGTACTAAAATTTGGGGAAAAATACCATGAATACCTTATAATTTAAGAGAATCTTCATGATATAACTTAGTGATGAGAAAAGTTTCTGGCGAAACAGACAACCACGATATGATTTTCCACAATTCCTTTTCATATTATACAATATTTCGAATAGGAAATAATGCATATCTCTCAATATATCATGATAATGCAAGCGAGCTTCACTTTATGAAGTCTCTGCATGCATCTCGATCTCCTGTAAATACTCACCTAATTCTCGAAACAAAGAAAGATTTTTAGTCTGCAAAATAAGCATCAGTTTTCTTTTCCATTGACTGGCACCAGGTAATCCAAAAGCTAAATTAAATACAGGCTTAATCAGTAAACTTAGGGAAACTCCCTTAGTGTATTCTCCATACAAATAATCCAAATAACGATTAAATACCTCGCTGCGCGTGCTTGTTTGAGTTTCAGGATAAAGTGCTTGATGTATTTTTGCTATTTGAAAGGGGTTATCACATGCTAAACGACCAAGCATTACTCCTTCAACATATTGCAGATGGTCATTGATCTCTTCTATATTCGATATATTACCATTGACCACTACCGGAACGTCGGGTATTTCCTTCTTAAGTCGATAAACATATTCATAATTAATCGGCGGTATTGTTCGATTTTGTTTGGGGTTTAAACCATTTAGCCAAGCCTTGCGAGCATGCACAATAACTTTTTGCACTCCGGCCTCAAGCAATTGATGTACAAAATCACTAAAAAACTCATAACTGTCTTGATGATCTATGCCTATTCTTGTTTTTGCGGTAACAGGTATAGTGGCCTCTTGTAGCATGGCCTGGATACAAGCGACAACTTGTTTTGGCTCTCTCATTAAGCACGCACCAAAATGCCCTGCCTGAACTTTATCACTGGGACAACCCAGATTAAGATTAACCTCGTCATATCCCTCTTGCTCTGCATATTGAGCACATTGTGCTAACGCCTTAGGGTCTGAACCTCCAAGTTGAAGTGCTATTGGATGTTCTCTTTCACTAAATTGCAAAGCGCGTACTGGATTATTTTGTATCGCCCCAGTAGTTTGCATTTCTGTATACAGAAGTGCATGTGGCGCCAAAATACGCATAAAAACCCGAAAATGACTGTAAGTCCAATCAATCATTGGGGCAATAGATAAAGGTGATAGCAAAATGTTAGACACTATTATTATTCAATTAAAAAAAGAGACAATTATAACCTGATCCAAAAAAGTTTGTACAAAAATATAACTGAATCAGTATACTGGGTACACGTAGGCTATATGTTCACAATTATTCTTGATTTACAGCATTCATTGCTTGAATAAGTAATTGTAGCCGTGTTCGACCTTGATAAAAATTGATATCCAACTTATAAGCTGCGTGTACAAATTTAACTCTATGATTTGGCCAGGATTTTAAGTCTACATTAAAAGCAATCGCATCTACTTGTTGGTCACCTTGTGTTGTCGCCAAAGTCATTTTTAAATGATTTTTCCCAACCAATCGTTGATCTAAAACTTCAAAGACATTATCAAAAACAGGCTCAGCAAATTGCTGCCCCCATGGACCTGCCTGCTGGATTAACTGAGCAACCTCAAGACTAAACTCTTCTGGCTGTAGTGGACCATCTGTAAGTAACTCTCCTGCACATTGCGACAAATCAATGTGCTTACCCACTTCAGAAATTAAGGCTTCTCGAAATGCTTTAAGGGAACGCGGGTGGATACTCAGACCAGCTGCCATAGCATGGCCACCAAACTTATTAATAAGTCCAGGGTGGTCCTTATCTATTGCCGCCAATACATCCCGAATATTTAAATCAGGAACTGAACGAGCTGATCCTTTCAACTCATCGTCACTTACTTCTGCAAAAGCAATAACAGGACGATGATAACGTTCTTTCACTCGTCCGGCTAAAATGCCAATGACTCCTTGATGCCAGGTCTTATCAAAAAGACACAAAGCTATAGGTAAATGAGTACTGTTGTACTCAGCACTTAGAGCAAGTTTTTCCAACGCAAGCATTGCTTGTTCTTTCATTTCCGTTTCAATTTGCTTTCGTTCTTCATTTAATTCATCTAATTGCTGGCAATAATTTCTAGCTTGTTGCGGATCTGTGGTAATTAAACATTCGATACCCAAAGCCATATCGTCCAATCGCCCGGCCGCATTGAGTCTCGGAGCAATGGCAAACCCCAAATCAGACTCTCTAAGTCGCGAAAATTCACGTCCAGAGACTTCAATTAAAGCTTTAATCCCTGCTCGACAGAGACCTTGACGTATTCTTGATAGACCTTGATTCACCATAATACGATTATTTTGATCCAGCCCTACAACATCAGCCACTGTCCCTAAAGCAACTAAGTCCAAAAAGCTCGCCATATTGGGCTCGGTAATATTCATCTCACGAAACCAATTGGTATTCACCAAATGTCTGCGCAGAGCCAGCATGACATAAAAGATAACTCCAACTCCAGCAATCGATTTACTAGGAAATTTACAATCTCGCTGGTTCGGATTCACGATAGCATAAGCTTTTGGAAGAGTTTCCGCAGGCAAATGATGATCTGTGATTAAAACATCGATACCTAATTGATTCGCCCTTTCTACACCCTCAATACTAGCAATTCCATTATCTACAGTAATAATCAACGCGGGATTCCATTTGCTGGCCACTTCAACTATTTGCGGTGTCAAACCATAACCAAACTCGAAACGGTTAGGAACTAAATACTCTACAAACTGAGCACCCATTGAGCGTAGCGCAGTAATAGCAAGTGCCGTTGAGGTCGCTCCATCGGCATCAAAATCACCGATTATTAAAATCCTATGCTGTTCACGTAACGCTTTTTCCAAGCGTAAGCATGCCTTATCTATTCCCATTAAGCTATCAAAAGGCAATAAAGCCTGGAGTTGTTTATCCAGCTGAGAAAGCTCAGTAATTCCCCTGTTTGCGAATATTCGTTTCAATACGTCTGGAATATTAGGTAAATCAAATGGGTCTGATACTTTGGGGCGTTGTTTAATAAGCATGTATTAGTTTTCTCCATAAACGAACATACCAACGATTAGCACTTATAGAGTAAGCCTCATTGTTCCAATACCAATGAATTGGCATTTCATTCAATTCTTTTTGATGTTGCTCACTGAGCACAGAAAACTCGGTGAGCAATAAAATTTGATAATCCTTAAGTGTTATTGATGGGCTATATAAAGAAACTTGTGTGCTACATATTTTTGCTAATGAATCAAAATGGCCATCAACACAAATTTTGATCGGCATTTTATTCTTAAGTTTTGCACTACTCCATGTCCATAATCCATTAGCCAAGGATTGATTGGGTTTGGATGCAAAAAGCATTTGGCTTTCAGTGATAAACCTTTGCCAATACATCGTATTATCCAATTGTGCTAATTCGGGCATTAATGATTGATGTAATAAATGATGCGGAGGTTTTGCATGTAATGAATATTTTTTATTATTGAGCAACCAGGTTTGTGCATTATGGTAATGAAGAACGACATCTTCCTCTGCCAGATATTCTGAGAATAAATCAAACCATGATTTTGCCTCGTGTTCTTCGAGTTGCAGCTCACCACCCAATGCAACAATCATGGCGTCATTATGCGTAGCTTCCCAATAAACCGGAGTCAATACAACCCATTCACCTTCCAAATTATGATATTGTCTTAATAAGTCAGCGTATGGTGGATCTATAGGATCATAGCCAAGACACAGCAAAAAATTGAGTAATGCATTCCCTTCCGAATTGAGTGGCTTGGCACGCTCAGGAATCGAACTACATTCTGAGTTAATTACAACATACATATTTGTTCGGCCTTAATCAGTCCATCTCTGCGAAACAACGCTTTTAAATTTCTTAATGCCTGGCGCATACGATCTTTATTTTCTATTAGACCGAAACGAACATGACCATCACCCCCTTGACCAAAACCTATTCCGGGAGATACAGCTACATGTGCTTCTTTTAATAAATATTTACTGAATTCAAGTGAACCCATATGTTGATAATGAGCGGGAATAGGCGCCCAAACGAACATAGTTGCCTTAGGGCGAGTAACTTCCCAGCCAATTTCATTTAAGCCATCGCAAAGAATATTACGTCGTTTTTCGTACAGTTCTCTAATTTCATGTACACACTCATCAGGACCATCTAATGCGGCAATAGCTGCGACTTGGATTGGCGTAAACGTACCATAATCTAAATAAGATTTAATCCGAGTAAGTGCTGCAACTAACTCTTCATTTCCGCAAGCAAACCCAACGCGCCAACCTGGCATATTATATGATTTAGACATTGAATAAGTTTCAATTGCTATATCTGTAGCACCTGGAACTTGAAGAATTGAAGGCGCTTTATACCCATCAAATACAATATCAGCATAAGCTAAATCATGAATCACCCAAATTTTATGTTTTTTTGCTAAATCGATAACTTGCTCAAAAAATGAATAATCCACACAATGTGTACTTGGATTTGCCGGAAAATTAATTACCAATGCTTTAGGCTTAGGCAAGCTACGATTAATCGTATCTTCTATTGAAGCTAAAAATTGAGTTTCGTTAATAAGTGGAATCTGTTTTACGTTAGCACCAGCAATGATAAATCCATAAGTATGAATGGGGTACGCTGGATCAGGAACTAAAATCGTATCCCCGGGTCCACTTATCGCTAATGCCAGATGTGCTAGTCCCTCTTTGGAACCAATGGTAGCTAATATTTGTGTTTCGCTATTTAACTGTACATCATAGTTGCGTTGATACCAGGAAGCCATAGAACGTCTTAGCCTTGGAATTCCTTTGGACATGGAATAACGATGAGTATCTGGCCTTTGAACCGCTTCGATTAACTTATTTACAATATGTGGGGGAGTTGGCTGATCAGGATTTCCCATACCAAAATCAATAATATCCTCTCCACGCGCTCGCGCCTCTGTTTTTAATTGAGCTAATGTATTAAAAACATAAGGTGGCAAACGATTTATACGTGGAAATTGACTCATAATATTGACCTCTGTAGTATACTTACAGCCATATATAATTCATTGAACCACTCTAAACCATGAACATCAATTTAGAATCCGCAGAACTACATGCAGTGCAAGCTTATAGTGATAATAAAATTCAGATTAATTCCATTATTTATGAAAGCAGTTTAATTGTTTCTAAAACAAAAATCATTAGTGATCTGCCAATTAAAGACATTCAAGGAATTGATGAACACTATATGAATTTATTAACGCAATTTAAACCGGAAATCATCATCATTGGCCATGAACATACCGGAAAACTCCTGCCTCTGTCAATTATGAAACAGTTTGCAGAGCAACGAATAGGTATAGAATGCATGTCCATAGGTGCAGCGTGTCGTACCTATAATGTTTTATTAAGTGAGCATCGTGCTGTTGTTGCTGGGTTTATTTTTAAATAAGGATAGCCTGGTGCACCGAAGCGATACCAGGCGACAATAGATTACAATTAGATTTGTCTTCTCGCTTCGAGCACATTAGGAATTTGCTCTAGCTTTGTTAGTAGTCGAGATAGACTACTTAGTCCATCAACATCTACAGTTAAAGTAATATAAGCCATGTTTTCTTGCTTATTGCTTTGTGTTTGTAATGAATAAACATGTGCTTTTTCATTAGCAAGAAGCGAAGTGACGTCTTTCAAAAGCTCGGAGCGATCAAACGCTTTGATCAAAATATCAACCACATAGTTTTCACGGGTAGCACTTCCCCAACTTACTTGCAAGAAACGTTGTTTTTGTCGTTCACTGGCATGAATAATATTAGGACAATCTTGTCTATGTACTGATACACCTCGGCCTATAGTGATATAACCAATTACTGGATCACCTGGTACAGGTTGACAGCAACGCGCCATAAAAGTTAATAAATTCCCAACGCCTTCGATACGAAGATCACTCCCAGTAATTTCTGGTTTGGCATGTTGTTTAACAAATCGTTCAAGATTGAGCTCTGAAGTAATGGGTGGAGCAAGCTTGCTAACAATTTGACCTATCTTAATATCGCCACGTCCCAAATTGGCATAAAGATCATCAAGTTTTTTGAAATGGAGTGCTGTTGCAACTTCATTAAGTTTATCAGATTTTATTCCTAAAGATTTTAATTCTTTATCAAGCAGCTCACGCCCATCTTGAATGTTTCTATCATAATCTTGCATTTTAAACCAATGCAAAACTTTTGCTTTTGCGCGCGAGGTTTTGAGATAATTTAAGTGGGGGTTGATCCAATCGCGAGAAGGTTTTCTTTCTTTTCCAGTCAAAACCTCTACCTTATCGCCTGTTTTCAGTTGATAAGTCAATGGCACAATGTGTCCATTAACACGTGCACCTCGACAGCGGTGTCCCAAATCACTATGGACGTGATAGGCAAAATCTAAAGATGTTACACCTTGAGGTAAATCAAGAACATCTCCGTCTGGAGTAAAAACATAAACTCTATCTTCAAGAAACTCTGTAGTAGTACTTTCGGGAACACCTTTATTGCTTGCCATTTCCCGATGCCACGCTAATACATCACGTAGCCATTCAATTTTACGCTCGTGGCTTTGTTTTTGTTTGAAGCCACCTTCTTTATACTTCCAATGCGCTGCAACCCCCATTTCGGCCAAATCGTGCATCAGAAATGTTCTGATTTGCACCTCAAAAACCCTCCCTTCGGTGCTTTTAACAGCAGTATGCAACGATTGATAGCCATTAGGCTTAGGATTAATAATATAATCATCAAATTCAGCCGGAATTTGCTTCCATAGCGTATGGACCATACCTAAGACTTCATAACATTGAGCCTGGGTATCGACAAGAACTCGCACTGCAGTTGCATCATAAATTTCATCTAGTGATACATTCTTGCGTGTCATTTTTTTATAGATACTATGGATATGTTTTGAACGTCCATAAACGGCAAAATGTTCTATACCATTTGCTTTAATCTGCTCATTCAACTGAGCCACAATAGCATCAACAAAACTATCTCGTTCCAACCGTTTTGCTTTAAGGCCTTTGGCAATCGCTTTATACTCCTCAGGATGTAAATAACGAAAAGCCATATCCTCCATTTCCCATTTAATTGCCCCAATTCCCAGTCTGTTGGCCAAAGGAGCATAAATCTCCATCGCTTCAGTAGCTAATTGCTTGCGTAATTCTTCAGATAAATGCCCTGCAGTTCTTAAAACGCATAGACGTTCTGCAAGTTTAATTAACACAACGCGAACATCATCTACCATGGCTAATAACATTTTACGAATGTTATCAATTTGTTGTTTATTTTGTGGGTATTTGTTTAATCCTTGAAAGCTGTGCATTGCGCTCATGCGCTCTATGCCCTTGACCAATTTAGCAATATTAGGACCTAATTGCTCGACAACATCATCAATGGACAGATCAGCATAGTGTACGTTTTCAAAAATAATTGCTGCTGCAAGTGTTTCTTGATCAACCTCAAGATCTGCAAGTAAATCGGCCATAGACAATCCTTGTTGCAAACAAGATTGTCCTGTTTCTGTAGCATGTTCTTGTCCTGCAAGTTGACTTAAAGTACATGCGCTACGAATGAGTTCAAGATTATCCAAATAACCCTTTGCACCTAACTGATGAAGCCACAAATCAACATCGATGCTTCCATCTTCGCACAAGGGGACAGTATCTTTTACTCTAACCATCAGTTATATCCTTTTTAAACAATGCGATTGATTCAACATGAGCAGTATGGGGAAACATATCCATTACCCCTGCTTTTATCAGCGTATAGCCTTTTTGATTAACTAATATATCTGTATCACGAGCTAATGTTACGGGATTACATGATACATATACAATACGCTCTGGATTAATTGAATCAATTTGTTTCACAATTTCAAGTGCACCAGATCGAGGTGGGTCAATCAACACTTTATTGCAAGGTTGCTGAACCAGCTTTTTTACTTCATTTACATCATCCAAATTTGCAGCATAAAAGTCTACATTCTGAATATGGTTAAGTTTTGCATTCATATAGGCTCTCTCAACCATATTTTTACTGCCTTCAACACCTAGAACTTTGGTACAAAACTTAGCCATTGGAAGTGAAAAATTACCCAGCCCACAAAATAAGTCTAGCACTATATCTGTACTTTTTAAGTCCATAAGCTGCATTGCTTGTGACACCATAGAGCGATTTAATGCCGAATTTACTTGGGTAAAGTCTGTTGGATGAAATGAGAAAGTAATTTGATAATCTGGCAATGTATATGTGAGGTATTCACTTGATTTAGACGGATAAAAACAATAGACACTGTCTGGGCCACCTGGCTGGAGAAAAATTGTATATTGGTATTCTTCCGCAAATTTTTTTATATTCAACTCATCGTCAAAACTTAAATCAGTTAAGTTTCTGAAAATAAGAGCAATCTCCTCGTCTCCTGCAGCCACTTCAATTTGTGCAATGCAATGTTTGTCTTGCATTGAGTCAATCAATTGTCTTAATGGAATAATATCGGCATCGAGTTTTGCATTTAAAACAGGACATTGAGTGATCTCAGCAATATAACGAGGATTACTACGCTCCCTGAATCCAACCATTGAAGCTTGTTTTTTCTCTACATAACGAACGCTTAGCCGAGCTTTATTCCGGTAATTCCAGTACCCTGAAACTAAAGGTTCCAGCACAATTTGTGGTTTAGTATGGCCATATCGTGACAATAAATCGAGCAATTGTTCTTGTTTAAAATGAATTTGCTCTTCTGCACTCATATGCTGTAATGAACAACCACCACACATCGAATAATGAGGACATTTTGGCTCAACACGTAAAGAAGATGGCTCATGAACCTTAAGCAAGACACCCTCATCAAAATCTTTTTTTATCCTGGTATATTGAAACTCGACAAGTTCGCCCGGCAATGCACCTTGAATAAAAGTCGCTTTACCATCAATACGCGCAATACCTTTTCCTTCATGGCTTAAATTATCAATTTGAGCAGTTTGAGGGGTAGGATTAAGTTTGGACTTTGCTCTTCTCATGAAATGTTCTCAACAAATAAATCTATAAATCAACCTGAATTATCAGTTGCAATCGTTAGGAAAAGATTGCATTTTTCAAGATGTTAGAGAGTACCACAGGCAATTTATATTTGTCATGGTAATTTGTTATGACAAAACCCACGATGTACAAATTAACCTCACCATTATAGCGCTGCATAAAATAAAATAACATGTTTATGTTCTGCTTTACTGTATTTTAGTAAAGGATAACAATCTCTTTTCATTGGTTAATTTTGAGACAACCAAAAATGCGCTTATTTATCAAGTAATTCACAGTACTATTCACAATGTTATCCACAGATTTTGTGGATAAACTTTACTTTAATTATATCAATGAAAAAAAATGACGTGGCTCTGGATAAGGGTTATATTAATTTTTAATGAAAAAAAACAAGAAAATATAAAATTTCTCCAGAAAAGTTATCCACAGGATAGGGAGATGATGGGATTTACAAATTGGTCGTATATAATAGCAGAGAAAAAATTTAAAAACAGTCTTGACAGAGTATTTTTTAAAAAATTAAGATCAAATCCAATTCAAATCTGTCCTATCTCTTAATACTTCTTGCGTACTCGTTTTAACCAACTTTTTAATTCAGGCCAAAAAGCGATGATGCCTATCATAAGCGTAAATAAAATAACTGCAATTACCATTTGAACGATAGGAAACCTCAGTTCATCATGTGCAACAAACCAGCTCGCGATTGCTCCTGAAACAACTAAAAGAAACCTTAAAAACAACTGAATCATAAATAACTCCAGATAGTTTATGCATGTGACACTAGATTCAATGTATGCTTTGCAATCATATACTCTTCATTTGTAGGAATAACACCAATGAAGATTCTACTATCAGGATGACTAATCACCGGCTCGTTTTTTAGATTTGCATGTTCATCCAATATAACACCCAACCAAGCAAGACGTTCACATATTTTTTTTCTCACTGGCGCTGAATGTTCACCAATTCCGGCAGTAAAAATAATTGCATCACATCCCTGTAAACTACTGGCTAAAGCACAAAGCTCTCGTGCTGCCCGATAACAAAATAAATCAACCGCCTCAATTGCCTTTGCTTCCTTGCTTGATTGAAGTTCACGCATGTCACTGCTGATTTCAGAAACTCCCAAAAGGCCTGATTTCTTATATAGAATGGTATTAACCTCATCTATTGATAATTTCTTTTCCTGAAGTAAATATAAAATTACTCCTGGATCAAGTACGCCACAGCGAGTTCCCATCATTAAACCATCTAAAGCAGTGAATCCCATTGAGGTTGTAACACTTTTACAATGTTCCATGGCACACATGCTTGCTCCATTACCAAGATGGGCAACAATTACTTTTTTATCTTTTATTTGCTCAGGTAAAACTGAAGCGATATATTCATAAGAAATACCATGAAAGCCATAGCGAATAATGCCCTCTTCACTTAATACCCTGGGTATAGCAAAAAGAGTAGCCAGCTTATCTTGCGTTTGATGAAATGAAGTATCAAAACAAGCAACTTGTGGTAGTTCAGGATAAAGTTTCAAGATACTTTCAATAATAGCCACATTATGTGGTTGATGAAGTGGCGCTAAAGGATTTAAAGACGCTAGTTTTTTAATGGAATCTGTATTAATTAGTGCTGGAGCTTGAAAATAAAGTCCACCATGAACCACTCGATGGCCAACCGCTCTTAAAAAATAGCGTGTTGGCAAATTTTTGAGCCATTCAAATAAATAGCTTAATGCAGATTCATATCCCGGTGATGAAATGGATTCATTAGCAACTTGTTCATGTTGTTCATTAGAAATCACAATTTTAGGATTATCATGAATACTTTCTATTTCGCCGTGATAAATTAAAGTTAAAGAAGAAATAAAAAGACTGAATTTAATGCTGGAAGAACCTGCATTAATCACTAGGATAGCTTCATCAATTTGTTTTAATTTCATTATTTTTTTCTTCGTGCATACAATAAAGCCATAACACATGATGCTTTTCGCGATAACTCATCACTACCTCGGCTGGTAAGAATAATGGGGACATGAGCACCCAATACCATTCCTGCAGCTTCGATGCCTGATAAATAAGTCATTTGTTTATAAAGCATATTACCTGATTCAACGTCAGGAACAACTAAGATATCTGCATTACCAGCAACAGGAGAAAAAATACCTTTTTCACGCGCTGAATCCATTGAAATAGCATTATCAAATGCTAATGGGCCATCTAAAATACCCCCAGTAATCTGTCCGCGCTCAGCCATTTTACACAATGCCGTAGCATCAAGTGTAGATGGAATTTTCTCATTTACAGTTTCAACTGCAGAAAGAATTGCAACGTTAGGTGTACCTAGCTCGAGTGCGTGAAATAGATCGATCGCATTTTGCACAATGTCACACTTTTCTTTGAGATTAGGAAATAGATTAATTGCGGCATCAGTCAAAAAAATAGGTTTGGGGTAATTAGGAACTTCAAGGGAAAATACATGGCTCATACGACGTCCCGTTCGTAATCCATTATCCTTGGAAACGATTGGTTTCATCAACTCTTCTGTATGAAGTTTTCCTTTCATTATTGCTTCAACTTTCTGTGTTGCTGCTAATTTTACCGCTGTTTCAGCAGCCTCATTGCTGTGTTCTGTAGGAATAAGCTCATAAGCCGAAATATCAATATTACCCTCTTTTGCGGCAGCAAGAATTTTCTGTTTAGGGCCAACTAGAATCGGTGTAATTAATCCCTCTTCGGCAGAAGCAATTGCTCCTTTAAGTGACAGTACATCCACTGGGTGTACCACAGCAGTTATAAGTGGTTTTAGTGAATCTTTTGCCATAATCAAGCGCTGATACCAATGCTCCTGTTTAGGTTTAAGTTCCACTTTAGGTAATTCAACACACTTTCTTTTTATTTTGGTTGTTGGCGCTATAACCGTTGCAAGGCCGCTAATCACCGTTTTACCAAGTTGATTAACTCCCTTACAATTAAGCTCAACGATATGTTTTTCCGGTATTTTTTTCACTACTTCGAGTGTAATTGTAATTGTGTCGCCCAAAGTCACGGGATGTTCGAATTTTAAAGTTTGTTCTAGATAAATGGTACCAGGTCCGGGTAACTCAGTTCCTAAAACAGTAGATAAAAGCGATGCCCCCCACATTCCGTGAGCGATAATTTTATGAAAGATATCATTTTTAGCATACTCTGCATCAACATGCGCTGGATTTACATCCCCCGACATGATGGCAAAAAGCTCTATATCTTCCGGAGTTAATGTACGTACTAAGCTTGCTGATTTACCAATGGTTAGTTCATCAAAGACATGATTTTCAATGTAGCTCATCTGTATGCCTGTTATAATAAAAAATTCATAATCCACTTGGTTGTGTGGTCGTTATTTGTAACGTGAAAAATAGTTGCCCCACAATAAAAAACATGGGGCATGTATATTTATTTCGCAGCTTCTATCTTAACGTCTCGAGATTTACCTTTAGCTTCTGCTTTTTTAGGTAATTCTACCCAGAGCATTCCTTTTTTAAAAGTTGCTTTCGCCTTGTCTGCATCAATTGTTGAAGGTAAAGAAAGTGAACGCTCATATTTACCGTAACTAATTTCTCGGGAAATATATTTTTTCTTTTCATTTTTTTTAGAAGTTGATTTTTCGCCTGTGATGGTGAGCGAATTACCACTTATAGACACATTGATGTCTTTTTCATCCATACCAGGCATTTCCATCTGAATGGTAAAGTGATCTTTATCTTCAACAACATCCATTGATGGCATAAGATTAAGATTTTCGAACTGATCCAGGCTTTTACTTGGTGCAAACATTTCATAAAAATCATGAAATGCTTTATCAACTTCCTGCTGAAGACCTAAAAAAGGATTATGGGGATGTTCAATTGAAATAGGGGTACCATTTTTCCATTTTAATAGCGCATTCATGTTATCGACTCCGTCCAATTAATTTCCATTAACGTTTGCAAATACACCAAATACAGTTTGATATACAAAAGTAATTTGTCAAGTCAAAATACTTTTAATTTAGTCTACAGTTTAATAAATATCATTTAATTTATAGTTCAATACGATTTAAGGAAAATATTATGATGCATGCCATGGTTATGGAACAATCAGGCAAAAAGTTAATCTATAAAGAAGTAAAAAAACCTGAACCTCAAGAAAATGAAGTACTCATTAAAGTTCATGCATGTGGCATTTGTCGTACTGATTTACATGTGTTAGATGGTGAATTAAACAATCCCAAGCTACCTCTGATTCCAGGTCATCAAATTGTTGGCACGGTTGCAAAAGTAGGTTCATTGAATACCAATTTTGTCATTGGACAACGGATTGGGGTTCCGTGGTTAGGTGGAAGTTGTGAAAAGTGTCCATTTTGTCTATCAGGACGTGAAAATCTTTGTGACCACGCTCGATTTACTGGTTATCAAATTGATGGTGGTTTTGCAGAATATTGTGTGGCTAACCAGCGATTTTGTTTTCCTATACCTGATGGTTATTCTGATGATCAAGCTGCTCCGCTATTTTGTGCAGGATTAATTGGTTACCGGGCCTTATTGAAAACAAATAACGCCAAACATTTGGGATTATATGGATTTGGTGCAGCAGCACATATTCTTATTCAAGTAGCTAAAAAACAAGGACGAACAGTTTATGTCTTTACAAGTCCTGGTGATAACCAAGCTCAAGAGTTTGCCTATAAGTTAGGTGCAGTATGGGCTGGAGACTCAGATCAAGATGCGCCCTATCCTCTTGATGCTGCAATCATTTTTGCACCCGTAGGAGCACTTATCCCGCTAGCGCTTCGTAATACAGGAAAAGGAGGGATAGTAGTCTGTGCTGGAATTCACATGAGTGATATTCCCAGTTTTCCCTATAATATCCTTTGGGGGGAGAGAGTTCTTTGTTCTGTAGCCAATCTCACCAGAAAAGATGGTGAAGAATTTTTATCGCTTGCACCGAAAATCCCTGTTAAAACAGAAGTTCATACGTATCCATTAAGTGAAGCCAATCAAGCACTTGATGATCTGCGTCATGGGCGGTTTACAGGCGCAGCAGTTATTAAGATCAGGACTTACGAAAAACCCCAAGGTCGAGGCAAAAAATGTTTTTAATGAGGGAGTTTAGATAGACTAAATGACCGAATTAAAAACATTTTTTAACGAAGAGAGTGGGGTTTTTCGTAAGTCCTGAAGATTAGAAATCAAGTGACGTCACTTTTTTACCAAATCTATTAGATGGTTATATTGATATATTGCAAATCCAACATATTTACCTATTTAGAATACTCACTGAAAAACATCCATAGGTTCTTGCCTTGACTCAAAATATTTGGGAGCATCGACATCAAGGATTATTTACTCATCAAAGGGAATTATTATGTTTCAACAAGCAATAGTACGAACACCTTCACCCAGTTTGATTCATGGATTAACATCTGCGATAGACTTAGGCCAACCTGATTATATAAAAGCCCTGGAGCAACACCAAAATTATATCAATACATTAATTCGCTGTGGCCTGGAAGTAACAGTTTTACCCGCATCAGATGCGTTTCCTGATTCTTGCTTTGTAGAAGATCCTGCACTCCTTACAGATAGATTCGCCCTCCTCACTCGTCCGGGTGCACAATCAAGACAGGAAGAAGTCAATTTAATTGAACCTTGTATTCAAACTTTTTATAAAACCAGAACCCATAAAATAGAAGCACCTGGAACCTTAGAAGCAGGTGATGTCATGCAAGTAGAAGATCATTTCTACATAGGACTTTCGCAACGCACCAATAAAGAAGGCGTGGCACAATTGACAGCTTTATTGGCACAATATGGGTTCAAAAGTACCGTGATCGAACTTAAAAAATTTTTACATCTAAAAACAGGTGTTTCATACCTTGGGAATAAATGTTTACTGGTCAATGGTGAATTAGTGAACCATCCTGCCTTTAAGTCATTTGAACAATTAATTATTGATGATAGTGAAGCGTATGCTGCCAATTGCATTAACGTTAATAATACCGTCATTATGCCTCAAGGTTTCCCTCGTTCTATAGAAATGGTTCATAATTCCGGCTTTCATGTAATCACTACAGATGTAAGCGAGTTTCGTAAAATTGATGGTGGCTTAAGCTGTTTATCCCTGAGATTTTAATGAATAAAAAGCTAACTATTTTTAGTTTGACACTAATGACCGTGGGTTCAGTAGACAGCATTCGTAATTTACCTGCTGCGGCATTAGTTGGAACAGATATTTTTTGGTATTTCGGTTTGGCTTTGTTTTTCTTTTTATTGCCCAGTGCCATTATTGCAAGCTGGTTTTCCTCTAAATCCCATGAAGGAATTTATGGGTGGGTAAAAATTAGCTTGGGGAAAAAAGCGGGGTTTATCGCTATTTGGTTTCAATGGATGCAGAACGTCCTTATATATCCTACATTTTTCAGTTTTATAGCAGGTGCATTTTTGTATTGCATTAATCCAAATCTTATTGAAAATAAAACGCTCCTGTTTATTATAATTAACATACTCATCTGGTGTTTAACTTGGATCAATATATAAGGATTCCATTTATCTAATCGATTGACCATTTTTTGCTCCATATTTGGACTTTTACTCCCTTTCATTTTAATTTTGACTATAGGATTGATCTGGGTAATTATTTATCCTCATTCTCTAAACCTTGTAACACATTCTCATCAAGATTCATGGACATCTCTAACAGCAATCATCCTTTCTTTTTGTGGTATTGAAATTGCTGGCGTTCATACGCAAGATTGCAAACCTGGAGCATTTCCCAAGGCTATTGCTCTTTCAGTAATTATTATTTTTGTTACGATGCTCTTTGGTTCATTGACTTTGGCTTTGCTACTTTCGCCGAGTCAATTAAATTTTATTAGTGGTATCCCTCAGCTATTTCAAGTTTTTTTTACTCAAATACAATTTGCTAAACTGAGTTTCATTGTTAATGTTTTAATCGTGGTAGGTTGTATTGGTTGTGCCAATAATTGGCTAATCTCCCCGATTAAAGGTCTATTATTTGCAAGTAATGAGCTCAATAATTCAATCAAACAATCCTCCTCTGGATTACTGATTATACAGGCATGTGGTGTATCATTTATCAGTACCCTTTTTTTATTATTACCGAGTATTAATACATCCTATTGGTTCATGATAACTTTGGCTACCCAAATGTATTTGTTTATGTATGTGTTTATGTTTGCTGGTGCAATACGATTAGCCAGGCGAGAAAAAAAACACGGTTCCTGGTTCATTATTTTATCGTCGATTCTCGGATTTATTGGCATTACTATTTCACTCGCCATTAGCTTTACTCCTCCTAACTCGCTAAAATATGGCTCGTTGCTGCATTATGATTTATTTATTATTAGCTGTTTGTTACTTATCACTTCCTCAGCGATGTTATGGAAAAAAATTCTTTATGATCGAGTGACTAACGAATTATCTAAAGGATCTCATGCGAGCTAAATTCAGGCGTCAACGAGATCATAGATTAACATCTTGATTTATCAGTCCTTTACTAAAAGTATTCTTTACTTAAGATGAAAATAAGACTATAATTTGTACAGAATAATTATCCTAAAGGAGTTCTCTGTGCCTAACTCTGCGCAATCAGTCTCAATGACATTGAATTCGAGTCAGCTTGAACAATGGTTTGCTACTATAGAAAGAGACAATGCACCAAATACATCCGAAACAAATCCTCATTTAGCTACTCAATTTCTTGCACGTTTTGGACTAAGAGAAGCCAAACAAGTAGTTGAGTTTCTGAAAACAACTGGCGGAAACGAAACTATCAATATGATAGCCCAAGAACTAATGAAGGAAGAGGCGAAAGCTCAATTGATTAGAGAAAGTACAGCAGATGAAATGCTCCGACAGCAGCGTTTGCTTTTTCTTCTCATGACATTAATTTCCAAGAATAAAGCACATGTAGAACATGTTAATGAGATGACCCAAGAGCAAATAGATAAACAGCTTAAAGAAACCAAAGCTGAAGCGAAAAAGAACTCGTTAATTGAAATGCATATTGCCGATGCTAATATGCGGGCCAATGAAATTCTAAAGCTTGACAAAGAACTTAAAAAACTAGAAAGTGAATTAACTAACTTGGAACAAGAGCTACAAGAGCTCGAAGAAGAATGGTTGGAGATAGAAGAAATTAATGCTGATATTTCCGACTATCTGGAAGAACTCAACGAGTTTCTTCAAATACCTCTATTAATCGATCAGCCTATAGCTGAATATATTACGCATGCAAACAAACAGGTAACATCACTATCAGCAGAGTTAGAGACCCTTAGAGCACTGCAAACGGCACAAGCGCCTACTGCAAGCAATGTTGATAGAGTACAGGAAACAACCGTACACCGCCTTGATAAAAGAATGCAACATTTGGAAAAGCGACTTGCTTTATTTCAATCTCAACTAGAACAGCCGCCTCAAACTCGTGAAGAATTATATCAACAGTTAATTGATCGGGTTAAAGCTCGATTAAATGAACAAGTAGCGTCAAACGAAGAAATACAATTGCCTACGCATCGCGCAGGTCAAATAGAAGGTTTAAGATTGCAAGAACGCGGATTTTCACAAGCACTGCAATTTATAAGAAAAGAAAAAATTCTCCTTAACTCTCAGTTAGAGCCTGTTAACGATTTCAGTCAAGCCCAATTTATTATTGACCCAAGTCAAAAGGCTCGTTATCGACGGTATGGAGACTCATATGCTGTTTTTTCAGAAAATATGGATCCCGATCATGCCAGTGAAAAAGACTTGTTACAGGCCAAACTAAACTATGAAAAGCTAAAACCAGATATTTGTACCGTTACCTTTTTCCACAATAACCGCAAACAAAATCAAACAGAAATGTTTAGGACTCGTTCTCAAAATTGCCAAAGTCGATTACAAGACTTGATGAGTCGTATAGATAGCCATCAAGAAAAACAAATACAACTTATTAAATCGCCGACACCTTTAGCTATGGCACTTAAACCACAACCCAAACTAATAATTTCTAAACTTGAACCTAAAAGCAGCTACTCGCTCATGTTAAAGAGTTTGGTGCCAACTCATGCCCCAGCCCCCCGTCCCGAAGATATTATTAAGGCAAGAAATGCACTTGAGGCAGTAGTTAAGCCAGAACGCAAACGTGAATTAAAACAACTAATAAGCGAAGTGAGACCAGGGGAAATTATGGCTCCAGATGCACGACTTGGTTGGCTCCATAGAGTTAAGAAACTGATACCGGATCTTCCTGTACCCGAATTAGATTCGAGTTTGAAATATCCGAAAAAATAAATGTTTCTAAAATACTAGGCTCTATTGACATTTCATTTAATCCCACCTACTCCCCGCGCTTTATGCGCGAGGAGTAGGCTAATCAAGCAATGCTCAACAGCCCCTAGAGATAATACATCCAAATTTGGTAAATTCTGAGTGATTTAGCTTATTTCCCCAGCTCAACAGAGATCAAAGAACTATTCAGACCCAAATATTAAATCTTTCGATAATCTATTTGACAATATCTAATACTAATTGTTAACATGATACAATTACCAATTTATTCCGCACTCTGTTTTATATATGAACAATGGCTTCCAACATCACTTAACTTTAAACAGCTCTGTAGGGTTGATGGGTGCTATTGTTTCTGTCGTTTCTGTGGTGGTCGTGGTCTTTCTCTCCTCACCCTAGAGTTGCGTTTTTGATTATTCGGCCTCTCTAGGGAAAGGCCAAATAATCAGGCGATACGACTTTAACTATTTTGAGGAGATCAACCTTGGAAACCGCACTAGATGCAAAAGCATCGCAAAAACAAAAAACAATCACCAGTCGCGCTATTTTTATCATTAGCTTATGTGCAGCATTTTTATTTTATAAGTACATTCTCCAAAACTTTCCAAGTGTAATGCCTCAACAGTTGATGGATACATTTCACCTCCAAGGTTTAGGTCTTGGGGTTTTATCAGGAGTGTACTTCTGGACCTATCTTATCGTACCTCTATTTGTAGGGATTATCCTCGACCATTACGGCACGAGATGGGTGACTACGGGAGCCATTTTTTGTTGTGCTTTTGGTATTTATATTTTTTCTCAGGCCCAGGAATTAAATACCGCTATTTTGGGGCGTTCTTTAACGGGTGTAGGTGTTTCCTTTGCGTCCATTGCTTATTTCAAATTGGCAGCAGTATGGTTTCCCAAAAAATATTATGCTTTACTGACCTCACTACTTGTTACTGCCGCCATGATCGGTGCAATTTTTGGACAAATGCCACTGGCATGGCTGGTTAGCCAAATAGGATGGAGAGCCAGTTTAGTTGATGTAGCCTGGATGGGAATAATCTTGGCTTTCTTGTTCTTATTTATTGTTAAAGATAAACCATCCGTTTCCATTGAAACATCACAATCAGATACTCAGCATGCAACTAAAAATCCACATTTATGGCAAGATATTTTATTAATTGTAAAAAACAAACAAAACTGGTTGTTAACTGGATATAGTGGTTTAGCATTTTCTCCCATCGTTATTTTTTGTGGTTTATGGGGAAATCCTTTTTTGCAAAAAGCATATCATTTAGATAAATTGGTTGCCCCCTCGCTCATTTCATTAGTATTTGTAGGATTAGCGATTGCATGTCCCTTATTTGCTTTATTTATTAATCGAATAAAAAATCGCTGCGCATTTATTTTTTACAGTACTTTGGTTTCTGCTTTATCGATTAGTTTGATAATCTTCGCTCATCCTATGCCAATTTGGCTACTGAGTGTATTGCTTTTTCTTTTCGGTTTTAGTTTAGGAGCATTTCCAATAGTATTTGTAATTGGAAAAGAATCAAATCCGTTATATCTGGCGGGTACAGTAAGTTCTTTAATCAATGCCAGTGATGCTTTTTTGGATGCAATTACTGAGCCAGCAATAGGTAAGCTGCTTGATACTTTTAGTAACGCAGGTACTTCTCATGATTTTTCACTATTTAGTTATCATATTGCATTAGCTATTTTACCTTTATATCAAATAATTGGTGCATTTTTGATGCGATGGGTGAAAGATGAACATCATACGGTTCATTAAGTATGCAATGAATCATTAAGTTTAATAAACTTAATGATTCATTTTTTAATTATATTGGTGAATGGCTATTGTTTAGACACTGTGTTCGAATTCATATTAAACTTGACCTAGACTAAAGCTAGTCTAAATTTCTCATGGTCATAATCAGATAATTCACTGGGTATGTGGCTTCAAATAATAAGTTCTTTTAGTTCATTTTGTATTAACGCATATTAATCTGCTTTACTTCAACCTCCTCTGTAGATTGATTAATAAACTTTTTGATCGCTAAATTAATGAATTAAAATCAGATGATTATTCAATACTCTCAACATGAACATAGACCCAAGCGAATACACCTGAAGCCAACTTCACCTTGACTCGTTTATAGTCTGCTACCTCATATGAATCTGCCTTTTCTAACTCTTCGGTACTCACATCAAATACCATGCCTTCAACATTATCTGCGGCCCTTCCAGTATACGTAATGATGGGATGCTCTTGCTCACCACTCATAGCAATTACACAGGGGTCTTTAATCTTTACTTTGGACATACCAAATCCTGGCAGACTATCTACGGCCCCCTGCAATTTTCGTCCAAAATTACTCATTTGCACTGCTTCATAGCGCAAAGTGCCATAAGAAAATAGTTTCTCAGTATTCATCGCTTTACCTATATAAATAATGCTCGATTATCTGGTTTTTATTAATAATGACAAGATAAATATACTTGACCCGTTTCATAGAAAGTTCCAGTTTTGATTGAATCCCTTTTTTACTTTTAATGAGATGTGATTTATTAAAGATAATTCGATTATCATTGTCCAGCTGCATTTATATTTGGTATTCGTTCATTTATAATCATCAAAGGTATCAATAAACTAACAGGCAAATTTTCAAACAAATAATATTGTCCAAATTGAGGCCCATTTTAAAACTTCAGAAAGAACAGAATTTAAGAAGAGACCAGCCCATCTAGTATTTAGTGATTTCTATTTTGATTCACACTGGAGCTAGCTACTACTTTGTTACGACCCATTTTTTTTGCCTGATACAGTGCTTCATCTGCTTTTGATATTAAATCATCGACTCTTTTACCATCATAAGGATAAAAAGCGATACCGATTGATATGGTAACAGAAATAGGTTCTTCCTTATTGATTTCAATTGTAAGTTTCTCGATCGACTCACGTAGTGCTTCCGCCTTTGTTTTGGCATGTTCCAAATTACTGGTTCGTAAATAAATCATAAATTCCTCACCGCCCCAACGACATACCAAGTCATCCTCTCGACATATTTGCCTTATTTTTGTAGCAAATTCAAAAAGAACCTGGTCGCCAATCAAGTGACCATAGGTATCATTTACTTTTTTAAAATAATCAATATCAATTAATAATAGAGCAAATGTGAACGGACAATCTTTCGATTTTAAAATTTCTTTTTGCAAGTATTCTTCAAAAAAACGTCGATTATAAATACCTGTTAAGCTATCTTGAGTAGATTGGGTTTTCAAGACATCATGAAGTTTAATATTGTAAAGACTCAGTGCAGACTGCTCGGAAATAATTTGTGCCAAAGCAATTAATCGTTGATTGTCTGTATTTACGCCAAACTCCACATAAAACAAACCTAACATTTCATTTTGGGCTAATAAAGGAAAGCAGGCATAGCTTTTAGGCTTTTTCCCAGCTTTTTTAATATGATTACACAATAACCCTTCAATTGTATCTGAAATATAATAGGATTGGTGTCGTAATAAAGACAAACAATCCTTAGAAGTAAAAAGAAATAAATTGGAAACGGGCTCACCCCAGCTTAAAACTCTACTAATCACGTTCAAATTATCTGATGAAATAAGATAAACAATTCCAGATGTACCAGATAGGATACGTTTACTGTAATTTTTTATTATCTCAATCGCATCGTCCATGGAAAGACTGGATTGCAATAAACTCATTAATTCTTTCAATAACTCCAGTTCTTTATTTTGCATTTCAAGACTTTTGACGAGATTTTCAAGCTCTATTTTAGATTCCTCGAGTTTTCGTTCATTTTGGATACGCTGATGGACATTAATTGCAAAATGACTTGCACCAATAAGATTACCATCTGAATCATGAATCGGATTATAATGTATTTCAAAGTCCAATCCGTCATATCGTTTGTCTTTAAATGACTCAATCACAGTAAATGCGGAACCTTTAATTGCTTTTTTCCAAAGCGACATCGATTTTGTTTGATTCTCGGCGCTCATTTTCTGTAAAAGTACACTGAAATTCATACCAATTTCTAAATCAATTTTGAAAATACGATAAATTTCACATTTATACATTGTATTAAAAGCAATAAAATTGTAGTTCAAATCAATTGCAGCAACTAAATCATTACTGCCCTCAATAATTCCTTGCAAGCGTTCACGAGCATTTGCTAATTCTACTTGTGCTCGCTTTAACTTTTCAGAGTTCGCTCTTATAACCTGGAGGGTATAAATCAAAAATCCAGAGAGTACAGCCATGATTACTCCGATTATTAAGATCATGGCAGGGAAAAAAGAGGTAATAACCTGTTCATAAAGTTCAATAGAAGGCCAAAGGCTTATTTTCCAAGTTTGACCATATGTAGGAAGAATAATAGTATGTTGCCAACTCGAATAAAATTTATTATCTCGAGCATTAGTATATAAAAGCCCTGAGGAGTCATAGATACTTAAATTATATCCTTGAATATCCATTTTCTTTAAAATTTCTTCTAAAAAAGTTTCTATATCAAGAATACCAACCATAAATCCTTGAAAATGATTGTCTTTATGCAATGGACTTAACAATAAGAATATCTTTTCTTGCCCGTCAAGTTCAAACTGAGAACTCATTTGCAGTTCATTTTTTTCCAAACTTTTTAATAATTCTTTACGTCGACTGATATCATTGTATAGATTATATCGTTTTATCTGTTCATTACCCTCCTCAGGGGTAATCCAGCGTACATTATATTTATTGTCTACCCATTCAATTGCGCGAAAACCTGGTTGATCATGAATATAGTGCATTACATCCGTATGCCATTCGCTTTCAGATGTTGTTTGATTACTTAGCCAGCGTTGAGCGATCCTGGAAAAATAGGACGTGAGCTCTTGCAAATGGGACTCAATCACATCTTCTACATTTTCAACTTTTAACTCTAATAACATATTTAATGAATTTTCTTGGTTTTTTTTAGTGAACTGCCATCCTAAAATAGTGATGTTTAAAATGACAAAAACGGTTATTAATGGAAGAGATATGCGAGAGTGTTTTATATTTTTTGAATTAATGTAAGAAATTATTCCCAGGCTTAAAAGGATTAGACCAACAGCAGTGGAAATTGAAATTTTCATCCATCGTCCAACACCAAAACGTGTTGTGAAATCAATAAAATGATCAGCCGCGGCGATAAATCCCAAACTTAAAATGAAGAATACACCGAATAAACTCAGCCAAAGCCAATTAGTGGAAAAATTAAATGAAACAATTAAAAAACAAAGGGCAGTAATTATAAAACTCAAAGCAACACCAGGTGCCGCAGAGCCTGGATATTGAGTAGGGTCCAATACAAAAATTTTAATGAAAAATACATCTATACCCAGATTAACATTTATAATGTGCTCATATAAAACAAGTCCAGAAGATAATAAAAGAAAACAACTAAGAATTCGGCTGGTTTGCAATAATTTTTTATTTAAACAAATTAAAGATAGCCCTGATAAAATAAAACCCAAGGCTGTACCTGGTCTCATGAAGATATATCCAGGGAGATTTACTGATAAATGAGGATTGAAATACCAAGCAAATAAATCCAAAAGCCCCATGAGGGAACAAACTCCCCCAATTAAGTACGTTACAGTCCTATAGTATACTTTTCCATCCATATTCTTTTCCTTAGCTATAAAAAATAGTATAAGCCAAAGAAAAACTTATAGATAGAATTAGATGCCTCTATCGATACAGAAACGTAATTTAAAGCAAGAACTTAAAGAGTAAGCTATTAGGAAGGACTCTCCTCTAAACTGTATTCATCTATAGCTAACAAAATTTTTTCTTCAAGAGACTTCGCTTTATTTAAAGGTTTATTCACTCCATTGATAATAATAGAAAAAATGAATGTTTTCTCATGTGGATTAATAATAAAACCTGACAATGAAGATATATCATGCATTGAACCAGTCTTGGCATAAACTTTTTTCTCAAGCATGGTTTTCTTCATTCTGTCCTTTAACGTTCCTGAAACACCGGATTGAGGTAGTGCTTTGAAGAAAATATCTTTCATCGCTTGATCATGATAGAGATCGCTAAGCAAGACTACCATTTGCTCTGGGGTCACTAAATTATAACGAGTTCCCTCACCATCAACGATATCCACCTGCGACATATCCAGATGAGTGTGTTCCGATAATATTTTTTTAATTGCATAAGCACCTTCTTTATGGGTTCCTTTTCCAGTTAGCGAATAACCAAGCTTTTTGGTAAGGCTGTTTGCATAGAGGTTGTCCGATTGTTGTAACATATGAGTAATCAGCTTACTCAGCGCTTTTGATTGATAACTCGCAATAAAATCCGTATCACCAGGAGATGTTCCGTTAATAATTTTACCTTTCAGCGCAATACTGTTTTTATTAAACGCTTTTTGGATCACTTGCTTTACTAATAACAAAGGATCAGGGATAGCAAGCTCTATTAATTTTGGATTTTTCTCCTGAATCATACATCCATATAAGCGAATGGTATTATTGGGTTTGATTTCAAGATTCAAACTGCAATGATCTTTCCCCTCTTCTTTACTTACTGTTACTACTTCATTAACAACCGTCAGTGCTTTAAGTAGTGTTTTCGGTTTAATTTCGGTGGGTTTACCTAGTTCTTTCGCACTGATGAGTTCATAAGGCACTTTATTTTCATTCAATATTGCTGCTGTATCTGGAGCAGCGTAATACCACCCTAAATCGTCATAAGAAGTTCCACTTGGATAATTTGGAGTTTGATATTGTGAACTGTCAATTATTATATTTCCTTTTATGGAGCTTATATTATTCTTTTTCAAGTTCATCATTAATGAAGTTAAATTATCTGCAGTAAACGAAGGTGACCCTGTAAATTGAACATAGTAATCTTGATTTTTGCGAGAAAGCGTTGTTATAAAACGATAATCGGGTTTTAATTGGTATAGGGCTGCTGCAGCGGTAAATAACTTCATGCCACTAGCTGGAGAAAGTAATTTATCCGCATTCCTGCTGTAAACTACCTGGCCAGTTTCCGCCTCTTTAATGAGAATACCAACGGTTGCATGTGGCAATTTTTGTGCAATAATCCCATCTATTTTCTCTGAAAGCGTTTGAGAATTTCCTATTTGATTGAAGAAAAAAGCGGCAAAGAAACATAAATAATTAGAATAGCGCACGGCATTTACCCTAATAAGATCCATGAAGTATAGCTTTACCGATTCAGAGCCGAAGTGCAACCCCTAATCCAAGTATTTTGGTCTACGCTTTTAAAAGTATATTTAGTTTGATATGGAAATATATGGATGCTGCGTTTTATCCAACCAATGAAGTAGTTTTAATAAATGAGGCTCATCCATAGGTTCCTACATGCATCAATTAGCATCGATTCATAACTTTTAGCATCTGTATCTCCTTTAACCCAAGTGTTATACCCACTATGAGATACATCATCTATAAATTTATCAGCAGGAGTTTTCCTATCCCCTGTCCAAGAAACTCCGCTGCCATAAAATAAACCTGGGAAAATAAAATAAAGTGCAATCATATCATTGAAGAGTCTTTATGTAAGAATTTCATTCTTTATTACAGCATTTGACTCTTCTACTATAGAAACAACATGCTTATGTCGTGTTGGACATAGCAATCTTTGAGATAAGTACAGAATCACGATACTTATGGGTAATAGACTCAAGAGATCAAAAGGAAACTTTAGAATACCTATGCCACCAAAAGCACCTAAATAGGAAACAACAAATATGGCAACCATGTAAGATAAGAACCAGTATAAAAGTGAACCATTATCCCAGGAGTTTCTGCGATGATAGATACAATAAATAAAAATACCAACGAGTAAAGCAATATCCAACTTCCATATGATCGAAAATCCGCACCAATAAAGCATTAAATTACAAAAATAAAATGCAATATGCGAACAAAACAGTGCTCCTGCGAGCCTAAAGGGTCTCGGTGATAATGGCTGTAATTTACGCATTGCCAAAAGGCATATTGGACCAATACTGTAAGAAAGAATACTTGCAGAAGAAAGAAAAGCGACTAACTTCTGCCATCCTGGAAATGGGAGAAATGAAAACATTCCAACTAATAAATTTGCATAAAGAGTCACATAGGGGATTTTATGACGATTTACCTTTAAAAAGATTTTGGGTAAATGATCATTTAATGCCATTCCATATACAATTCGTGAAGTTGCAGCTGTATAAACCAAGGTTGTTCCAAAGGGAGAAAAAGCAGCATCTATCATCAGCAAAGTGGCTACAACCCCTAAACCTAAAAGCAAAGTTAAGCCCACTAAAGGTCCGCTATCTCCTGGATAACTCAGAGCTTGCCAACCCTGTGTTAAATATTTTTGTGGCACTGCAGCGATAAAACTTAGTTCCAGCATGAAATACAAAATAAATCCAATCAGTACAGCACCTAAAATAGCAAGGGGTATATTTCGTTGTGGATTTTTTACCTCTCCTGCTAATACCAAGCCATTTTGAAATCCAGTAAAGGCAAAAGCAATACCTCCAGCTGAAAGTGCCGTAAAAATATTTACCCAACTTTCTTTATCTGACAAATTAATTTTGACGTTATCCAGCGTTGGTGCAACATGAAGCAAGGAAACGATTGCAATACTTGGTAATATAAATTTAATGATACTTGCATATTTATTACACTCAACAAGCAATTTAATTCCATAAGAGTTCAATATCACGACAAAGAGCATGATCACCATTGCTACAACATAGCCGTACCCAGAAAGTGTGAATGCTGTTGAATTTTTCACAATTAATATTGGAAAAAAATGACTTGAATACTGCAGAATTGCCTGTATTTCTATGGGAGTCATCACAACATAAGACAGCCATGATGTCCACGCAAATAAAAACCCAACTTCCTTCCCATGGGTAAAAGTAGGATAATTAGACATCCCTCCGGAGATCGGAAACATTGTACCAAGTTCACATAGCGGCAGAGCAATAAAGATCATAAAAACAGCAGCAATAATCCATGAAATTAATGAATTACTTCCCGCCATTTGGGCACTAATAAACGGGCTGAACAACCACCCGGATCCAATCATTCCGCCAGCAGAGGCAATGAGAATATTAGCCGTTGAAATATCCCGTTTTAACATAAAAACCTATGTGAAAGGTGATACTCCAATTTAGCCAGAAAGTAGTTCATTATACAAGTTTTAATAATTCGATATATTACAAATACTTCTTAAAAATATTTTACTATCAGCTAATTACGTTTAGATATTCTCTCTGATTAGGTAGCGATTGCACTATACGTTCCTAGTGATAAATAAACTAGGCTCTGTTGATAATTACTTTATTCGCCTATCTCCCCAGTTAATGCGCGGAATCCAATAGAGGCCGTATTAATAGGTACATTTTAGTATGTCTCTGTATAGAGCCCCGCATAAAGCGGGCGAAATAGGCGGAATTAAATGAAATGTCAACAGTTCTAGTAATGTTTTCGCTCTATTGCTTCAATTTCCTTAATGATTTGCTTATCGTCTTCATCAGTTTTGGTATTAAACCAAGAGTCCAAGATTTCTTTTGCTAAATCCTGGGTTAGAAGCCGATTGGATAGTGCCAAGACATTAGCTCTGTTCCATATTCTTGCACCTTTTGCTGTTTGGGCATCGGTGCATAACGCCGCTCTGATACCCGGAATTTTATTCGCTACAATAGAAATGCCTGTACCTGTCCAACAAAAGAAAATACCCTCATCACATTCACCATGACGAATCGCTTCAGCAGCAATTTGAGCAGTTTGAATCCACGATTCATTTTGACGTGATTTGATTGCACCAAATGGGATAACCTGATGCCCTAAACGCTCAAGTTCTCGCACAACGAACTCATTGACTGGATAGAGCTCATCACTGCATACTGCTATTTTCATCGACTAACTACTCCTTTGATATCAAATATTGGAGATTAAATTTATTTACAGATTTTCAATTCCATTAAAATCAATATCATACGTTGAAGCAGGATAAAATCCCTTCCGCACTCTGATAGCTCTACAAAGTACATTAAGCATCATCAGCATACTCTTCAGCTTAAACAATGGATAAGCTTTATGTTTCAATATGTCATGTGCTCTTCGATAATCTTTAATGAATTGACGTGGATTTTTCAGTATATATTTCAAACAATGGAGCATCATTCCCTGCCCCAACATGAAAGGCTGCATATGTTGCATATTAGGTATATCATACTGTCTTTGGCCACTCAAAATGGTATGCCAATCAATCTTATCAGTAAGCAGATGAAGTCCACTGGTTACCCGCGGATTACACTCTAAAACATATGCCTTGTCGTTCATCAAAATAAAATCAAAGGCAATTTGGCCACTGAATTGAAACCGTTTGCAAAATACCTTAATAAACTCAGTTATCGGTTTAATTTCTGCGGGTTCAAAGTATATTCCTGTAGAGCGGCCAGCTTGATATTTAGAGTGATAGCACGATTGAATTAATACCTCACCCTTATGAGCAATAGTATAAGTGCTGTATTCTTTTCCTTGAATAAAGTGTTGAGCAATATAAGGCTCATTAATTGTAAGATTTGCTATGACTTTTGGTGACGGTTTAATAAGTGTACGCGAGCCAAAACGAGAGAATACCGGCTTTAGTACCAATCCTATATCCTTGGGGAGATGCTCCTTGTCTTTATCTGTATTAATTAACCAGCTTTGGGGTGCTGTTAAACCATATTCACTAACGAGGTGGTTAAATGCGTATTTATCGTGCAATTGATTCAGTCGTTCAAAAGATTCACAAAATATCTTGGTATGCTTTGATAATTCTTCATAGCCTTGGCTTATATGAAAAATCTCCTCACATGTAGGAATAATCAGATCTATTTTATGTTGAATTACTATTTCTTTAATTGCCTTTAAAAAAGCTGTCAGGTCTTGGTTCGGCTTAGGAATAACAAAATGCTTCTTTACTCCTTTAACAAATCGCGCGAGCGGATAAAGCATGCTCTCGGCACCATAAACCTCATATCCCTGATTAATGAGGCTGCGCATAATATCCATAGTAGCCGGCGCCCTACCTCCAGTAACTAAAATCTTCATTTACATCACTTCCTTTAAACCAATTAATCTACCTTGCAAATCCAGCATTTAATATAAAAGATAAAGATATTTTGCCTCAGTTCTCCTTAGTACGATAATATTCTTTTAAATAATTTTTGACAGATGTTTATAAAAATTATACGGCGTTGCACGAACTAATAACCGCTCTAATTCATTAGAAAAAACAATATGATGCTGCGGAGAAATCATTTTGGTAATCAGTTCATTAATCATGTAAGCCATTTGCATGGAATCTCCACCCATGTCGCCAAAAGTAGCATGATTATCAATAACTTCAAGAGGTAACGATAATACGTTAGCAAATAATTGGCGAATTTGCGCTAATAAATCATCATGACCGTCTATGTTTTTATCAATCAATTCAGAAGCAGGGTCTGGTAGTTTTTTGTAATCAACTTTTCCATTAATTGTTAAAGGCAACTCAGTCAAATAAATAAAATATTTCGGTATCATATAAGAAGGAAGAACTGCAGATAACTCACCACGCAAATTGATTTCTTGCCCTTTTGACTCTGATACTACATATGCAGCTAACTCATTATGTTCTTCATCCAAAAAATACTTCTGTTTTATGAGCGTTACTACGGCTTGTGAGATACCCTCAATTGCTAATAAAACATTTTCAATTTCAGCCAATTCAATGCGATGACCACGAATTTTTGTTTGTTGATCTTTTCTCCTCAGGTAAACAAGCAAACCATCTTCTCGATGTTTCGCTAAATCACCACTTTGATACATACGTTCTCCTGGAAAAAAAGGATCATCCATAAAATATTTACTTGTTAACTGAGGTTCGTTTAAATAACCAACTCCAACATTACAACCAGCAATATAAATTTCTCCCTCTTCTGCGAGTCTGACTGGTTTAAGTTCGCTGTTCAAACAATAGATGCGTGTATTTGCTGCGGGAATACCAATGGGGACACTGCCGTGAAGATCCTTTGTTACATCAAATTGATGAACCATACAGCCAACAGTAGTTTCAGTCGGCCCGTATTCATTAAATATTCGAACGGCAGGTATCTTTTCAACAATTGATTGAGCTAATTTACAAGGCAAATCTTCGCCGCCAACTACCAACGTTAATTGATGCCCCAAGCTCATAGGTAAAAGGCTTATCATTCGCAAATGGGATGGAGTTAGCTTTAAAAAGTTAATCGTTTGCTTTGTAAGTATGTCTTTTAATGTTACCGTGTTAATGGGCTCAGGGATTAACATCAAACTACCGCCTGACAGTAATGGTAAAAAAAGTGACGTCACTGTTAAATCGAAGGCAATGCTTGTAAATAATGCCGTATGATAAGGTTGATTATTATTCCGATATGTCTTAAATGCCCAAGACAAATAATTCAATAATTGACCATGATTAATCATGACGCCCTTAGGCGTGCCCGTGGAACCTGATGTGTAAATAATATAAGCCAACTGAGTTAGCGAGTTTCCATTGCTTCTCGGCGTTTTGGAGCTAATAATTTGTAATGGAATATGAGTACTTAATCCTGGATAATGCTGTTTTAATAAAGCAAACTCTTCATGAATCACTAATGCAGGTTGGGCATCTTCCAATAACGCTAAAACCCAAGCGATGGGTGATTTTATATCAATTGGAATATAAGCTGCACCTAAATACCAGCAAGCGAGCATAGAACAAATCATATCTTCATTTCTTGGTAAATAAATAGCAACTTTATCCCCACATCCTACACCTATATCGGAAAAGAAACTGGCAATTTCCAAAACACGATGACTCAATTGTTTGTAAGTTATAGTTTGTGCTTTTGAAATCAAAGCATGCTTATGAGAATGTTCTATTGAGCTCTCCAATATTTTTGTAAAAATTGTTTTTTCTTGAGGAAATTCAACCAAGGTATTGTTATATACAGGCCACAGTGTATCGCAATAAGGTAAATTGTTATCTGGAACAAGCTCAGGCTCGCCAACCAATTTTTTAAATTGATTGGCCAAATGGGTACATGTTTCAAGTGTGGCATGCGCGTTTGAGACAGAGAAGCAAATGGTTGTTGCACTGTTATGTTCCGTCACAATAAGAACAATAGGCGCAATAGGAACATTAATTGGCAAAAAAAATCCATCGATGGCTTTACAGTCCTGTTCCAAATTAAGATCTGATAAATCAATCGATAGTTTCGATACAATTCCAGACATCATGTACTGATTTTTTTTATTTTGATAGTAAATTAAAGCGTTAAGCAGGACTTTTAACAAGGACAAAGGCAAATGATGTAAATAAGCATCATACGTTCCAATATGCAGTTCATTTTGACAACTAAGTTGCTTGACTATATCACAATAAATGGTCGACCAGTCCCCTCCCTTTTTTGCCTCAATAAAAATAGGATTTGAAAAATTTGCTGTAGTATTTGCTTCAACATGATGACGCAAATCTACTGGAATCATAAAGCGAGCCTTTTCAGCACCTAGCTCAGCACTGTTCTCTAATAATATTTGACAAATCTTCGCGATTATCGCATTAACTTTTCCAGAAAGCGTTACTTTATGCCATAAATAATGAGTGTGAGCAGAGCCGTTGTTACCTGTTGGTGCAATGCAATTCAATGGAAAATTCGGACGATATTCAATTTTCCTTTTTTGCATAAGAAATTCATAGTCCGTCATTGTCAGATCTGTACCAATCAATGGCTTTTTTCTCCACGCTCGAAAAATCTCCTTCACCCAATGGTATAAACCCATACCATCCATTACTCCATGAAAGGCACGGAACACCAAAAAATGTCGTTTTCCTTTGATATAGATAATTTGTGTCGCAGAATGTGACGGTTCAAACTTATGTCCATGGAACAATGATAGACCTTGGATATTGTTCCCATCCCATTCCATCTTTATAACTTGAGAAGCCTCGGAATCTATTGATTTCTCTGGGTCGTTATACCAAATTGAATTGATATATCTTAATTTTGCTCGCATATGAACATATGGATTGGCTGAGCTCGCCTGAACAATTGCCTTATTCAGAGATGACACATCCACTTGCGAGTTCATCTCAAGTACCAACTGCAGTGAAAAAGAGTGGTTCATTGCATCGCCAACAAGATACAGTTTTTCACTGGGTGTAATTGGACGTTGAACTTTTTTTGTGTATTGATGTAATGACATAAATCAACAATAGAGATGCGAGCTATTTTTGAATAAACCCAAATCTGAGAGGTTAACAATTTTACATTAAAAGCGATATTAATACCAACTAATCGTTCTATTACATTACGTAGAACTTTAATATAAATATGCGATATATTGCCCAGGAGTTGCTGTTTTATTGAACACCTGGGCTGTAGGTTTATAGGTACTAAATATTTATGATGATTTTCTGCGCTGCATAATTTGCGAAAAAAATTCAGGTTTGTTTAATCCCATAGATGCAAAAATCTGAGGTACTTTATCCCAAGAACCCTCTTCCTCAATACTTGCAACAATTAACTCAAACCCAGTTTTTTTATCAGCGTCCAATCCCCAGCCATTAATAAAACTGAGTCCTCTTAGACGTTTTGCTGCAATATGGCCTAGAGCTATTGCTGCCAATAAATAAGCATGTGCCTCTTCAAAGAGCTGATTGCATTTTTTTAGATTCGATTCGCTTTTGAAAACCCCTTCTTTTTCCAAATTTTGCCTGAACTTGGCTTCCTCAAGAACCATTTGTCCTAATTGATAATTAGCTTCTGCATCATCAAGCATTGCGGCTGCTCTATAACATTCCATGTACATTAAATATGCATAAGGAAATTTTTTATTTCGTTTCAATTTATTGTAAATAGCCGCCAATTCAAAATAGTATGCAATTTCCTTTTTAAGCATTTCATCTCCGGGTTGATTATTTACCCGGTTCGCCTGCATTGCTTTTATTTTCTTGGTAATTCTTTTAATCTTCCAACGTTTTAAATAGGCCATAAACTCTCCTGCCATTTACTATGATGTTATCTGGATCAAATATTGTAATAAAAAAATCGCTATTACAATCAAGATCATCAAACCAAGAATCTTTAGTCCAAAACCAGCGGATTCTTTTATTTCCTTCCCAATTTGTTTACTAGGAGGACTTTCTTGCTCTTCTTTAATGTTTAATTCTGACTTATAAAGATTATTATCAATATGATTAGATACAAAATAAGAAATCAATCCAGTAATTAGGCTAGGTACAAAAAATATTAACCAAACAATAAACTTGCTAGACCCAACACTATAGTTATAATCATCTTGCAAAGAACTCAAAAGTGTCATAATAACTTCAGGAACATTATAGTTTAGTCCCCAAGCAAGAAAGGGTAATATATATAAACTAAAGAAAAATAATCCCAAGCAAAAAACTAAGCAAATCATGCCTAAGATATAGAGCTTGCTGTTGCTACTAAATCGATCTTGTTCCATATCACCCCTAAAATAGCCTTTTCCTTAATTTAAGATAGCAGATGGATTTAAATAAGTACACTTGCTGGTGATATTAACCAATTCATTTTAAAATAGAATATACATAATATTTTAATTATAGGGCATTACATGAAGCGTTATGTTTTTATGATTTCCGATGGCACAGGAATTACTGCTGAAACTTTAGGCCATAGCTTAATTACCCAATTTGAACATACTAAATTTGAGCGACTCACTATTCCCTATGTTGATTCTTTAAAAAAAGCGGAACATGCTGTTGCGCAGATTAATCAAGCCTTTGAGGAACAAGGCATCAAACCTCTTGTGTTTACGACTTTGATCGATCCAGAAGTCAGAAATTATTTTAAAAAAGCAAATGCTCGCGTATTTGACTTGTTTAATACTTTTATTGGCCCCATGGAAGAGGAGCTTAATGAAAAATCTTCTTATACAGTCGGAAAAACTCATGGTGTTGTTAACAGTAAGCTCTATTTGCATCGACTCGAAGCAATCGATTTTGCATTATCGCATGATGATGGCGTAAAAACTCGGGGCTACGACAAGGCAGATATTATTCTTATTGGTGTTTCGCGTTGTGGGAAAACACCTAGTTGCTTGTACATGGCACTTCAATATGGAATTTTGGCTGCAAATTACCCTTTTACTGAAGAAGATATTATTGGTTTTAAATTACCTGAGGTACTAAAGCCTTATAAAAATAAACTGTTCGGATTGACCATTGATCCACAGCGTTTACAACAAATCAGGGCAGAACGCAGACCTAACAGTAAATATGCTTCCCCAGAACAATGTCGCTTGGAAGTAAAGGAAGTGGAAGCCATGTATCAAAAGGAAAAGATTTCGTATATTAATTCGACAAAATATTCTATTGAGGAAATATCAACCAAAATCCTTGCAGCATCAGGGTTACAACGTAAAATATGAGTAGGTTGCGTTTCCTCATCCATATTTTAATGCATCCTGGGTAGAGCGCACGCAAAACCCAGGAAATTGAACAACAACCGCACGAGGTGAGAAGTTAATCGGAAGAACCAGGAAAATCTGCATTACAATCATATCGACTATCATTAGCTAAAAAGGTCTTACAACTCTGATTGATAGTATATTTTACTGTTGTCGCATCTGATACAGCAGTATTTTTCCTGGAGTACATTTGCCAAATAATAACACCTCCACTATCTCTCTGTTGTCCAAGAATTTTATCGACCAATTGATTAGTCAGCTGCAATTGCCCATTAATATTTTTAGGATAGGCGGGTTGATTTACTTGAAAACCAAATTGTATTTTGGCATTAATATGATATTTGGCTGGTAAAAAAGTTACTTTTCCGATGCTATCAATTGTTAAACTGGGTTTACTGATGCGCTCTGCTTTAAGCCAATTGGTATAATCTTTCATGTACGCACTTACTTGACCAGGCAAATCTAAAGGCCCATTAGCATATGGCGCACACACAACCGGATTATCCCCACATAGATCATAGGTCATCAATCCCATGCTATCAAAGCGTGAAACGATTGCCTCATCCTTATTTGTAAGCTCATACCATAATCCCTTCAAGTTTCCTTTCCACCAAAGACCTCCCTTTGTATCGATGTCCGGATATTTGTCTCCAGATACGAAACCGGTAATTGGACGAGCCCCTACGGGTGGTGATGCTGTAGTAAATTTAAGATATTTTGCATTGGGATTATTCATTATGGCATGCAAAATTGCATCGACTTTATCAATTGTTTTAGGCATCACGTAAGATGATCCAGAATTTATTCCATACTTTATGAGATTTTTATAAGTTGGACCTCCAGCATTAAGTATGCTTTGGGCAATATCAGTTGACCATTCACCACTTGTACTAGGTCCCCAAGCAACTGCATATTGGTCTGCATGCCAAACTTCCTCATAGTCAAAATCAATACCATCCACACCTAAGTCATTTGCCAGTTTTACTAAATTTTCATAGGATGTTTTTGCCTTTACAGCCTGATCGGGGTCTGTTGGGTCAGGAAACCAATCATAGAGCACTTGATTTTTAGCTGAAGGTGCTGGGCCACAAGCCTCTTGTGCTTCATTGAAGTTACAACTGTAATTCCAACCACCTACTGCCAGAAATGTTTGAATCTTTTTCTCTTCAGATAATTTGATTGCAGATTTTAGTGCATTAAAAGCCTGAGCACCTTTGCCATCATGATCCGTAAAGTAACCTAATATGCCTGTTGCTGCTAAATTACCCTGCTGATAATCGATCAAGGTCGGCTTAACAAATGAAAAGATTACCCGGTTGAAATTAGGTTTTTTTAGTTTAAGCAAATCGTTAACGTAGCGCTGAAGCTGCTCAGGAGTATCAAGAAGCAAATAGACAGAGACGACTTTTTCATTAGGTACAACATCAGCATGTACAGCAGAAATGGAACAATCAAACATCAATATGGCTGATAACACAGAGAGACATGTCTTTTGTAATTTCATTACTTCTCCCAGGTTACTTAGTAGATACCTGATTAAATTATATACATATAACCGGGATACGCAAATGTGCTACTTATTGATTCATGGTAAATTGAATTAACGTTATGGAACTCTAGATATTAATAATCTAATGTTCCATAACGTTGAATTGAGGCCATAGAAAAGAATTATGATACAACCCATAACTGCATAAAATCATCCACTTTCATTGCCGCAAGTTCATTTGTATCACTCATTGCTTGCATAATTCGTTCAACACGATCTGCATGAAATTGGGTGCTTATGTTCTTTTTAAATTTGGATAATAAAACAGGAATTCCTTCCTCGCGTCTGCGTTTATGGCCAATTGGATATTCCACAGTAATCAAATCACTTTCGGTACCATCTTTAAATATGATTTTGATACTGTTTGCAATCGAACGTTTTTCCGGATCGTGGTACTCACGAGAAAAACGTTCATTTTCAGTAACATGCATTTTTTCACGTAATGCATCTATCCTGGGATCTGCGGCGATGTCATTTTCATAATGTTCTGCCTTTAAATCACCAAATAATAAACCGATAGCAACCATATACTGTAAACAATGATCTCTATCAGCTGGATTGTGCAAAGCACCTTGTTTACTGATAATTCGAATTGCAGATTCATGGGTTACTAAATCAATTCGAGCAATATCATCAAAACGATGTTTCACAATGGGATGCAGCATTACAGCACACTCAACAGCAGTCTGTGCATGAAATTCAGCAGGATAAGATAACTTAAATAAAACATTTTCCATAACATAACTGCCATAAGGACGTTGAAACTTAAATATTTTTTTGTCAAAAAGCACATCATAGAATCCCCAGGTAGGAACGCTTAATGCACTTGGATAACCCATTTCTCCGGCTTTAGCAATTAATGCTAACCGTACTGCTCTTGACGTAGCATCCCCTGCCGCCCATGATTTTCTTGAACCAGCATTGGGAGCATGTCTATAAGTTCTGAGGCTTTGGCCATCGACAAAAACTTGAGATAAAGTTCTTAACATCATATCTCTATCTGCACCAAAGAGCTGAGCAGCAACAGCAGCACTAGCAACTTTAACTAAAAAGACATGATCCAGACCAACTCGGTTGAAACTGTTTTCCAAAGCCAAACAGCCTTGAATTTCATGCGCCTTAATCATGGCAGTAAGCACATCCTGCATTAAAATTGGTGCTTTACCCGTAGTACAATTTTGCCGGCACATATAATCTGCTACTGCAAGAATAGCACCTAAATTGTCAGAAGGATGCCCCCACTCTGCAGCAAGCCATGTGTCATTAAAATCCAGCCAGCGTATCATAGCACCGATATTGAATGCAGCCTGAATAGGGTCTAGCTCATATCCTGTACCAGGTACACGTGCTCCTCCAACAAGAGTAGCACCGGGAACAACTGGGCCCAAAAGTTTGGTACATTCAGGAAAATTTAACGCCAAAATACCACATCCCAACGTATCCATGAGACATAAACGTGCTGTCTCATAAGCCAAAGCGCTATCAATTTTCTTGTTTAGCACATAATCCGCAATATCAATCATAACCTGATCGTAATCAGGCTTAATGTTATCTTCTACATAACTGTGCATAATAACCTCTTGTATCTAATAATGTTCTCATTAGAAAGCATTCCCGGGCTATGTTTGACAGCACCCAGGCTACATTCAAATTACATGTATTAATTAACTACCCTCTCGTCTCAATAGCTGGAAATTTTTGGGGTTCGGGTCCAGTATATTCAGATGTAGGTCTTATCAACTTGTTATTCGCTCTTTGCTCAAATACATGTGCTGCCCATCCTGTGATACGCGACATAACAAAAATGGGTGTGAACAAGAATGTAGGAATACCGCAGTAGTGGTATGCCGAAGCACTATAAAAATCTAAATTAGGGAATAATTTCTTTTCATTCCACATTACTTCTTCAATGCGTTCTGAGATGTGGTATAAAAGAAGATCGCCCTTAGCTTCACCCAATCGGAATGACCATTTTTTGATGATGTCAGAACGTGGGTCACTGGTGGTATATACTCGATGTCCAAATCCCATTATAAGGGCTTTATCATGCAACATTTTTTTGAGATCAGTTTCAGCTTGATCTGGACTATTAAAACGTCCTATAAGCTCCATTGCTGCTTCATTTGCCCCACCGTGTAAAGGACCGCGTAATGTACCAATAGCGCTCGTAATTGCGGAGTAAAAATCAGCCAGTGTTGCTGCAGTGACCCGTGCAGCAAAAGTAGAGGCATTAAATTCATGCTCAGCATATAAAATCAAAGAAACATTCATCATCTGAGCTTCGATTTTACTTGGCTTATGTCCATGTAATAAAGCAAGAAAATGAGCACCTATTGTTTGCTCATCACTTAAGCCAGAAATTTCTTTGTTGTGAAAATGCCATGCATACCAGTAGCACATTATCCCTGGAAATAAAGCCAGCAGCCGATCTGCAATATCATATTGTTCTGAAAAATTATTTTCTGGTTCAATTGTACCCAAAAATGAACAAGCGGTTCTTAGAACATCCATGGGATGTGTATTTTTAGGAATTAATTTAAGTACGGTTTTTAAAGTATCTGGCAATGTTTTAAGACTAACCAGTCTTTTTGTATACTCATCCAATTCCTTTTGAGTAGGTAGTTTTCCATAAAACAATAAATAGGCAACCTCTTCAAACGTAGCATATTCTGCCAAATCATCAATTGAGTAGCCTCTGTAATTCAAACCCTTCCCTGCTAGTCCAACTGTACAAATTGCTGATTGACCTGCAACAACTCCGGCTAAACCGCCGCTTTTAACACTCATTGTCTTCCTCCATCAATTGGTCTAGTTTTTGTTCGTATTCATAATAACCAAGTACTTCATATAGTTCCTCTCGAGTCTGCATTGTATCGAGCATAGACTTTTGCGTTCCATCCAGAAGAATCGCACGATAGGTATTTAGCGCTGCTTGTGACATGGCTCTAAATGCACTTAAGGGGTACAAAATTAATGATACACCTACCTGTTTAAGGTCTTCTTGATTAAATAAAGGAGTTTTCCCAAACTCGGTAATATTCGCCAAAACGGGTACGGGAACTGCCTGAGTAAAAGTTTGATAGTCTTCTAAACGTGTCATTGCCTCAGGAAATATCATATCAGCCCCTAATTCAACACAAAGTAATGCTCGTTCAATAGCCGCATTCATACCCTCAACAGCATAGGCATCAGTTCTTGCCATAATTACAAAATCAGGATCTTGGCGCGCATCAACGGCTGATTTAATTCGATCACCCATTTCTTTCAGAGACACAATGGCTTTATTGGGTCTATGCCCACATCGTTTTGCCAACACTTGATCTTCAATGTGAATGGCGGCGACGCCTGTTTTCTCCATGAGCTTTACCGTTCTGGCAATATTAAACGCATGCCCCCATCCAGTGTCCACATCGACGAGCAGTGGTAAAGGACACGCTTCGGTAATTCGACGTGCATCCTCAAGAACCTGAGATAAATTGGTCATGCCAAGGTCAGGTATGCCGTAAGATGCATTTGCAACGCCAGCTCCTGAAAGATATATTGCCTTAGCTCCAGCAGATTGTGCGAGCATAGCAGAATAAGCATTTATGGTACCCAATACGGGTAAGGGTTTATTTTCTTTGACTGTCTGTTTGAAGGCTTTTCCCATGGAACTTGCCATTAGCTGTCACTCCTTGATCGTAATGTAAACCTATCCAGCTGGAAAAATAATATGGAACTCGAGCCTTTCGTCAAAGCATCGATAGTTCGTTTCATCCCAGCTACAAGGATAATATTATGCTCTAATGAGAATACCATCTCAATCGATTTTAATCTCACCCCTAATTATATTTTTACGTAAGAAACGTGCAGGCGATAAAGCATATTGCAAGTTTCTGGGTAAACAACCTATTTCGTTATTAATTACAGATGCAAGCCATTCCGCACATAAAGGAATTGTTGTCAGGCCTCGAGAACCAAATCCAGCACAAGCATAAAGACCAGGATAATAAGGACCTGCTTGGGCTATCCAACGTTTTGCATTAGTTTCCAATCGAGCAAATTGCTGTAGAAATTGTTCGGCATCAGCAATTTTACCAACTAAAGGAAGATAATCGGGAGTTGATGCTCTGACTCCAGCCCAATGATTGTTTACGGTTCCAGACCACAAAACCTCAGGTGCTAATTGTTTAAGTTTAGCTAAATTACTTTGATCATCCTGTGGTTTGATTTGGGAGTCCGCTGATTTTAACTCATAGGTAGCACCGAGCAGGTGTATACCTTGTATTGCTGGAAGCACATGACCATCGCCACAAAGAGGCATTTTTAAGCAAGCACTTTGCTCTGTTGAGGAAATTCCTGTCATTTGCCCACGTATCGGTTTAACTGGCAAATACTCTGTTTCTTTAAAAGAGCTGATTTTGTGACCATTCGCCAAAATGAGCACTTCTGCTTCTAAATCATTCACAAACCATCGTTTATCAAAATTCAATTGGCTTACAGAAGTATCAGTAAGCAAGGAAATACCTTCTGCATTCACTAAATACTTACATAATTCCGGAGAATTAATCCATCCTGATAAAGGGATATGTAATCCGGGTTTGTCTAAAGATAGTCCTGTCAACTCTGATGCCCGCTCTGCATCTACGAGAGATCCCAACTCGGGGTAATGAGTAAGCCAGGAACGTAAGCTGGACTGAGCGGCTTTTTCTTTCTCAGAGTATGCAAGTAATAATGAGCCATTCAGTTCACCAATCTGTGTTTGATTTAAAACACATTGATACGTTCGTGCAGCGTATAAAAACGCGGTTAACATAAATTGAGTTAAAGGAGATCGGTAGGCAGATAGTTTAGGAAATAAAACTGCTTGCTGATTTGCCGACCCCCCGCTACCGACTTGACCCATTTCATCAATAATTGTTACGTTCCACCCTCTCTTATTAAGTGCATGAGCTGTAAAACAACCAGCTAAACCGGCACCGACAATAATCGCTGATTTGCTGAAATACTTTTCAGGCTTCCCCACATGCCAAGGTGCGTGTCGTTTCGCGTTATTTTGTATCGGTGTTTTCGTAAAACGAGCACAAATCATATGACGTTTTGGCCCAAATCCTGTACGTTTTTCTACATCAAATCCATTCTGGCTTAATCCTGCTTTAACAGAGCCTGCGGCGGTATAGGTTGCTAAAGTGGTATTTTCTTTAGATAACATCGCTATTACGTTAATCAAAGCATCAGACCACATACTTTTATTTTTAGCTGGGGCAAAGCCATCTAGAAACCATGCATCAATAAAAGCCGTTCTAAGTTCCTTTTCTAGCGTAGATTCGCCACAAATTAGTAGTTGTTCATAACATTCTAGGGCATCGCCTAACATTAAGGTCAGTGTTACTCTGCCATTACAAAAAGACAAATGATGATATCCAGGAGTCAAGACTGGATAGCTTGTTATAAGCTGCAGGGCATACTTTTCCAATTGTGGCCAGGAGGCAAGACTTTTTCTTAAATCAGCAAGAGATAAAGGATGTTTTTCACATGAAATAAAATGCAACTGGCTGGACTTGGGTGCATATTGCTCCCATAAACTCCAGCTTACGAGAAAATTCAAACCAATTCCAAAGCCCGTTTCTGCAATCGTAAACCTTTGAGGTTTATCATCAGAAAATGATTGCCAGCGGTTAATTAAATCATTTCCATCAACAAATACATGAAGGGCTTGATTTATTCCGCCTTCAGAAGAATGGTAAATGTCATCATATCGTGTCGAGAAAGGCAGAGTATCATGCCAATCCACCTCTGCCTTATTTATAGGTACAAAAAAATTACTCACATACAACTACTCGATTCGTAGCCATCCCTTTGGCTTCTTTTAATTCAGTTGGCTTTTTTTCCTGAATTAAATCCCTTAACTTAGGCACTAGGATAAAAAGTACAATTGAAGAACCAATTGCAAATAATCCTAACATTAAAAATACATGGCTATAACCACTATTAGTTACTAAAGGTGAAACACTATCTTGCCCTTCAATCATCAAATTTGAACTATAGCTAGATAAAGTTGCACCAACCCCAGAATTAAGCATCCACATTCCCATCATCACACCCTGTAATGTTGTAGGAGCCAAATATCCTATCATAGCATAACCAATTGGAGATATTAAAAGCTCACCAATACTCTGCAAAACATAACTCAAGATAATCCAGCTGGGATTCACTAGTCCTTCATAATTGGCATAAGCAATACCAATAGGCAATATTACAAAAGCGATACCAATAAGCAGCAATGACAATGCAAACTGGGTTGGAATATTAATTTGAACCCCATTTTTACGCATTTTATGCAACAATACACCTAACAATGGACCTCCAATAACAATTGCGACTGTATTTATATTTTGGAACCATTGTGGTGGAATAATCCAACTTGCATACTCACGCTGAACATTATGATCAATAAAAAATGTAAGCCCCATGGGTGCTATTTGGTACAGCATCCAAAAAACAGTCCCTACAACCATAAACACTGCAAATGCTACTATTTTATCTTTAGCCTCTTTTGTTGGTTGTTTTCTTGCCAGATATAAAATAACTCCGAGCATTACAATGCCTGTTATCAAAACTAATTTTTTAGCCCAGTCAGCATATTGGAGCATTTGACCTAAAAAGAAAGGAAGAACTAAAATCAGGATGCAACCTAACAGAACAGCTCTTTTCTGAGAAACCTTATCTTTTTTAGAGAAAATTGTATCTTTATCTGATAATTGCTGCCAACAATATAAACAAATGATTAAGGCAATCAAATTCCCTAAACTACTAAGCAAAAAAAGTCGCTCATAGTTCTGAGTCAACTGAAATAGTCCACTCAAACTAAAACCAACAAAAAAACCGATATTCATACCTGCATAATTCATGAGAAATGCTGTTTCCCGTCGAGTATCTTCTGGAGAGAAACATTGAGTTAACATACAGTTCACGCATGTTACATTTAAACCAGAGCCGGTTAAGAAAGCTGCCAAACCATAATAGAGAAATGAAATATCGCCGAATGACAACAGGACGCAGCCAATAATTTGCGCTACCATTCCCGCACAAAACAACGCACGATTAGAGAGCAAACGCCCACCCCAAAAACCTCCAAGTAAATGCAACCCATAATTAAATGCGATAAAAACACCCATGATACTGTTGGCGGTGCTAATTTGGAGTCCTAATTTACCCTTCATATACAAAACAAGTGTAGAGTACAAAACGCTAAAACTTAAAGTAGAAACAATTTGAATAAAAAAAAGAGGAATGATTCCTTGGGGCATTGACTTAATAAATTCCTTTTTATTTGTCATTATCGACATATGACCTTCCTTGTTTATTCAAGATCGTCTTTGAATATGACATGTGGAAAAATCACTGTCTAGGTATTTTAATAAATATATTTTAAAAATATATTATTTCAATAGGTTATTATGCTGCATTACAACAAAATCCGTTTATTGAGAGATAAATAAACTTCTTTAAAACTGGGTGCCGCTATTGCTTCACCCAGCCTAAAAAAGCATCTGGTCGACACCTTACAATGCTATCTTTTTAATTGATTAAGAACTTCCTCGGCGGCCATTTGGGTTTTAGTGACTTCATTTTCACCATGGGCACTGGATACAAATCCAGCTTCATACATAGAGGGAGCAAAATAAATACCTTTCTCTAACATTCCATGATAGAACTTTTTAAATAAAACCTCGTCAGAGGCAGCAACATCAGCATAATCCGCAATGCGTTTTTTTTCTGTAAAACAAAAACCAAACATGCCACCTAATGAAGCAGTAAAAAATGGAATATTTAACATTTCAGCAACAGAAGCTAAAGCCTGAGTTAAGCTTTGAGTTGTTTCACTTAACTGTGCAAAAAAACCTGGTTTTTCAATTTCAGATAAAGTTGCAAGACCTGCTGCCATAGCTAATGGGTTACCAGAAAGAGTACCTGCTTGATACACTGGTCCCTCAGGGGCTAAAAAGGACATAATTTCTGCCTTACCACCTAAAGCACCCACAGGCATTCCCCCTCCAATGACTTTACCAAGAGTAGTAATATCAGGGGTGATACCAAATACCCCCTGGGCTCCAGTTAACCCTACTCTAAAACCAGTCATTACTTCATCAAATATCAATAAAGCATTATATCGATCGCATAATTGACGTAATCCATTCAAGAACTCTTGTTCAGGTAAAACAAACCCCATGTTTCCAGCAACTGGTTCCAATATTACTGCTGCAATATCATCAGGAAATTTTTCAAATAATTGTGCCGTTTGTTCCAGGTTATTAAAGTTTGCAGTTAAAGTATGTTCTGTAACGCTTTGTGGGATTCCCGGCGTAGATGGGATGCCTAATGTAAGAAGACCAGAACCTGCTTTGACTAGCAAACTATCACTATGTCCATGATAACAACCATTAAATTTAATAAATTTATTTTTTTTGGTTACACCACGCGCCAATCTAATGGCAGTCATCGTTGCCTCAGTACCAGAATTAACCATTCGTACTTTTTCAATCGAGGGAATTAACGAGATTATTTTTGCAGCCAATTGTACTTCAAGCTCTGTAGGCGCGCCAAAACTCATGCCACTATGCAGCACATTATTTACTGCTTCAATTACAGCTGGATGACAATGCCCAAGAATTAATGGCCCCCACGACCCAACATAATCAATGTACTCATTATTATCAACGTCAACAAGATAAGCACCTTTACCTTGTTTAAAAAAAATCGGATCGCCACCGACACCTTTAAATGCCCTTACTGGTGAATTGACACCTCCAGGAATAAGCGCTTGAGCCTGATGAAATAAATCTGTTGAGCGAGTCATAAAAATCTCCATAATTTTGCAGTATAATATTACAGAGAATATTAAAAATTGGCAAAAAAAGCAGTTTATCTTTACATCGACGTCCACAATAGCTAAATTACGCTATTTTAAATGAGTATTATCATGCAAGAATATAAAAAATATATTTGTGTCATCTGTGGTTTTATTTATGATGAAGCTGAGGGTTGGCCTGAGGATGGAATTGAGCCAGGAACACGTTGGGAAGACGTACCAGAAAACTGGTTCTGTCCAGATTGTGGCGCTGGTAAAGAAGATTTTGATATGGTGGAAATGGAATAAGTTTCAATATTAGTACCTTTATCAAGAACATACGAAACCCGGGATCAAGAGATTTTAGAAAGTTAGGAGTTCCGGGTTCCACTTCACTTAACCAGGCTACGAGTTTAGAACTACGGTTTCACCACAACCAAAATCACGATCCCTATTAGCAGCAGAGTTGGTAATTCATTATAAATTCGAAAGAAACGAGAGTTTTTTTGATTTTTATGCTGTGCAAACAACTTTAAATAATGCCCACATAAGAGGTGGTAAATCCATAAAATAACCACCAGACTCAATTTAGCATGCATCCATCCCACACTCATGTAATAAGACAGATTATAGCTAATAAGCCATATTCCCAATAAAGTGGTCAGTATCGCAGCAGGCCACGTAATTCCATAATAGAGCCGCCTCTCCATTATTTTAAAACGAGTAAGACTCGTCTCATCCTGAGTATCAGCATGATAAACAAATAGTCTGGGTAAATAAAATAATCCGGCAAACCAGGCAACCATAGCAATAATATGAAATGCTTTAATAAACAACATAATTAATTTCCTGAACGATGCTTTCGTTTTTTCCGTGAGTGTTTCAGCAAATTCAGCGACTCAACACCTAAAGAAAATCCCATGGCAAAATAAATATATCCTCGAGGAATATGGAAAGAAAACCCATCTGCAACAAGGACCATTCCAATCAAAATTAAATAACTTAGTGCAAGCATTTTGATTGTAGGATGTTCTTTAATAAATGCGCTTACTACTTCACTTGCAAAAATCATTATTAGGATGGCGCAAGTAATCGCAACAGCCATCACCCAAAAATATGAGGTCAAGCCCACTGCTGTCAACACACTGTCTAAGGAAAATATAATATCCATTAATGCAATTTGGAAAATAACTGCACGAAATGTTGCCTTAAAAGTTACTGTCTTTTCATCCGTTGCTACAAGCTCTTCGGTCACATCCTGGTGAATTTCTTCTGTTGCTTTCCAAATTAAGAAAGCACCACCTCCCATGAGGAAAAAATCACGAGCAGAAAACGACATGTCAGCCACGGTAAGTAATGGTTTGGTTAATTTGATGAGATCTACTGCCAGCGCCAGCAAGATTAAACGCATAACCCAAGAAAGCGTGAGCCCCCATCGCCTTGCTTTTTTTCTCTGTTTTGGGGGTAATTTTTCAGACAAAATAGATAAAATTACCAAATTGTCAATTCCCAAAACTATTTCTAATATAATTAAGACAATTAAGCCTATTGTAATATCAATAAAATCCATCAAATCCCCAGATGTCAGAAATTGAAAAATTATATGATATACTCTTAACTAGATATTTACCTACATCTTTTTGTATAATCCACAACACAAAATTTTACTGAAAGATCAAGGTTTGTAAGCACAAAAGATTCACTTTATTCTTTTGCTTCGATATAATATAAATTTTTTATTAGTCTTGTGAGATAGAAAGATCATCAAATTTATTAAAAAGCTATTAAAGAGAAACAGGGCTCATGTGCCAGCTGTTGCCTCAGCTTATATCATCCCAAGGAATAAACATTCCATATCTAAAGCGGACATTAGCAGCAATGCGCTCAAAGTGCTTAACCGCTTAATTAGTGCTGGCTTTCAAGCATACATTGTTGGAGGCAGCGTTAGGGATTTATTACTGCATAAGGCTCCCAAAGATTTCGATGTTGCAACCGATGCAACGCCAAATCAAGTTAAGAATTTGTTTCGAAATGGACGAATTATTGGGCGTCGATTCAAGCTTGTACATATACTGTTCCATCGCGAAATTATTGAAGTAGCTACGTTCCGAAGTCATGTGGCGGAGGATGAGAATCAACAAACAAATGAACGTGGAATGTTAGTGCGTGATAATGCCTATGGCTCCCTTGATGAAGATGCCTGGAGACGTGATTTCACAATTAACTCGCTTTACTACAACATCAATGATTCCTCTATTGTTGATTTTACTGGCGGTGTAAAAGATGTTGAAAATAAGCTTATTCGCATGATTGGTGACCCAGTAAAACGTTATCAGGAAGACCCCGTACGCATGTTGCGTGCAATTCGCTTTAGTGCCAAATTAAATTTCAAACTTGCACAAGAGACGGAAGCACCTTTTCCTGAGATTAGTCATCTTATTACTCATGTTTCCAGTTCACGCTTATTTGATGAAATGACGAAGCTATATCAATGTGGCAATGCGGTAGCAGTTCAAAGATTGCTCATGCAATATGGCTTGTTTCAACATTTATGCCCTCAAACAAATGCTCTATTGAACAGCGCTCATCCAGTACATGCATTATTGGCTATTGCTCTTGAGAACACAGATACTCGTATTCATGAAGAAAAACCCGTAACCCCAGCATTCTTATTTGCGGTTCTTTTATGGTTCCCCATGATTGAACGCGCACAGGAACTACAAAAAACTGGAATAGATCCACTGCCTTCTATAGATAAAGCAATGTCACTTGTCATTGCAGAACAAAATCAAATTATTTCAATTCCCAAACGCTATACACAAATTATTCGTGAAATCTGGTTATTACAGTATCGCTTTGCAAAAAGACTTGGAGGAAGAGCCTTTAATCTTTTGCAACACCCTCGTTTTAGAGCAGCCTTTGATTTCATGGCGTTACGTGCCCTTGCAGGCGATGAATCTATGGAGCTAGCGCAATGGTGGACAGCTTTTCAAGATGCTGGTGAAGCAGAGCAAGCTAAAATGGTAGCCCAACTCAAACCAGATATGCCTAAGCGTAAGCGACGCCGTAAGCCCAAAAGCAATAAAGTTAGTGATCCACAATGAATGTTTGTTATTTAGGTCTGGGCTCAAATCAGCAAGTGCCTGAACGTCAACTTCGAAAAGCAATTAAATCTATAAAAGCTTTGCCCTCTACTGTGGTTACCAAAATTTCCTCTTTTTATTGGAATAAAGCCTGGGGATTGCAAGGTCAACAAGATTTTTGTAATACAGTAATCGAGATCGCTACTCGTTTATCTCCTTCACAATTACTTGATGCATGCCAGAAAATTGAAAAGAAACAGGGGCGAGTTCGAAAAAGGCACTGGGGACCAAGAGTTATTGATATTGATATTTTGTTTTATGAAAATCAAATTATCCGATCTAAAAAACTTGTAATTCCCCATCCACAGATTCAATTTAGAGATTTTGTCTTAATTCCTTTAATGGAAATAAATCCCAATTACAAATTTAAAAAATCTTGATTGTAAAATTATCTCATCTACTCCTGATTAATGCCTAATAAATAAACTACGAACTGCCAAGCATCAACCTCAAAGTAAATTATTTTCACATTTTGTGATGTAAAATAGGTACTTATATCAAGGAATCTACTATTATTTACAATAATAATTTTAATTGTGAGGCTACAATGTATAAGAATATTTTATTTGCTACGGATTTGCTCAAGGAACATAATCATCTCACAGAAAAAGCAATCGCTATCGCAAAGCAATTTAGTGCCAAATTATATCTGTTACATGTCATTGAACTACCTGCTAGTTTCCAATTAGCTCAAGGACTTGGTTTTACAGAGTTAGCCAACCCAGCTAAAGACGATGCACAGACTGTGTTAGCCCTATTGGGAGAAAATTTTAACATTCCACGCAACCATCAATTTGTCGAAGTAGGTTCGGTAAAAGAGCATATTTTTAATAAGGTAAAAGAATTGGATTGTCAGCTTATTATTATTGGCAGTCATTCTTCTGTTGGTTTGCATTCGTTCTTGGGGAGCACAGCACATGCTACAGTTAATCATGCCCCTTGTGATGTATTAACATTACGACTTTAAAAATTAATTTTTTATCAGCGCTATTATTAAAGGATTAATGATGCAAATCACATTTCTTGGTGCCACTGGAACTGTAACAGGTTCCAAATATCTTCTGTCGTTTAATAAAAAGAATATTTTGGTAGATTGTGGGCTTTTTCAAGGACCTAAAGAGCTACGATTAAGAAATTGGAATCCACTCCCATTCAGTCCTGAACTCTTGGATGCCATTATTCTCACCCACGCTCATATTGACCACTCGGGATATTTACCACTGTTAGTTAAGAATGGATTTAATAAACCAATATATTGCACTTATGGGACTAAAGATTTATGTGACATATTATTACCTGACAGTGCACACTTACAAGAAGAGGATGCCAGACATGCTAATGAACATCATTATTCCAAACATCGCCCTGCTCTTCCTCTATATACCGCAGCTGATGCAGAAAATGCATTACAACTATTTAAGCCCCAAGCTTACAATAAGATAATTAACCTACATGACAATATCAGTTTTCAATTAATTCCAGCGGGACATATTATAGGTTCGTCCTTTGTAAGGCTACAGCATCAAGATACATCACTTCTTTTTAGTGGAGATTTGGGTAGAATGCATGATCCCGTTATGAAAAAACCCACTGAAATTAAGCAAACTGATTATCTTGTGATTGAGTCAACCTATGGAGACCGTCTTCATGAAAAAGAACCACCTAAGGTGACTTTAAAAAATATTATCAATAAAACCATTCATCGAGGAGGTTCAGTAATTATTCCCGCATTTGCTGTTGGGCGTTCACAAATAATACTGCACTATCTTTCTGAATTAAAAAAAGAAAATGCAATTCCAGATGTACCTATATATCTCGACAGTCCTATGGCCATCAATGCGACACAAATCTTATATAAACACATAGAAGATCTTCGCTTGACTCCAACCCAATGTCAGGATCTCTGTGATGTAGCCACATACGTGCAAGATGTAGGAGAATCGATTGAGCTTGACTTGGATAAATCACCCAAAATAATTCTTTCTGCAAGTGGCATGGCCTCTGGTGGACGAATCGTATATCACATCAAAGCGTACGCATCAGATCCACGTAATACCTTATTATTTACTGGATTTCAGTCTGAGGAGACTCTGGGCGCAGAGATAATCTCAGGTAAAAAGTTTATTGAAACTCATGGCAAAATTATCCCTATAAATGCTCAAGTTGAATCAATGCACAGCACCTCAGCACATGCAGATTATGGCGAGATACTTGGTTGGCTTAATCAGTTTCAACAACCACCTAAAAAGACTTTTATAACGCATGGGGAGCCCGAGGCCTCCTTATCTTTAAAATCTAAAATTGAAACACAGCTCGGTTGGCAATGCGATATTCCTGAATATGGACAAAAAGAACAATTATGAGCAAAAAGCACACTACCTTGACGCTGAAATATTTGGGGATTAATACCCATAAGGAACCTGTCATTTACATGCGTGATGATTGTTATATATGTAAATCAGAAGGATTCACTGCTCAGGCTCGTGTTAGAGTAATACTAAATGAACGTTCTATTGTTGCCACAGTGAATACAGTTGAATCCAATTTATTAAGACATAATGAAGCAGGTCTTTCAATTTATGCTTGGGAACTACTCGCTGCAAAAGAAGGCGATAAAATTGCATTATCTCATCCACAACAACTGGACTCTCTAAGTTACATTCGCTCAAAGATTTATGGAAATGAGCTCTCTGCAGAACAAACAACCCATATAATCAATGATATCGTGTCAGGACAACTCTCTGACATTAATATTGCCATGTATCTTGCCGCCAGTGGCGGAGATAGGCTTTCAAATAAAGAGATTATTGATCTAACTCGAGCGATGATTCATTCTGGTCAGCAATTATCATGGGACATGCCTTTCATTGTTGACAAGCATTCTGTGGGCGGTTTACCAGGAAATCGTACGACCCCTATTGTGGTTTCAATTGTTGCTGCTTTCGGCTTAGTTATTCCTAAAACATCTTCTCGTGCCATCACATCACCTGCAGGAACAGCAGATACGATGGAAGTATTCACTAACGTCGACCTGAACATTAATGAAATGAAAAACGTTGTTGAGCAAGAAAATGGCTGCCTTGTTTGGGGGGGCTCTATGGCTTTAAGCCCAGCAGATGATTTACTCATCCGAATTGAGAGAACTGCAAATATCGATAGTGAAGGACAAATGGTCGCTTCAATTTTATCAAAAAAAATTGCCGCAGGTTCTAATCATCTTGTCATTGATATGCCTATAGGGACTACAGCTAAAGTTCGTTCAATTGAACGCGCCAATTCGCTAAAAAAATTATTAAAATTTGTTGCCGAAGAGTTTGATATCAGAACAAAAGTAATATTAAGTGATGGTTCACAGCCAGTAGGCCGTGGAATAGGACCTGTTCTTGAGGCACTTGATGTATTATCAGTACTGAATTGCGATAAACATGCGCCACAAGATCTACGTGAGCATGCTTTAGTATTAGCGGCTCATATCATAGAATTTTCCCCTCAGGTTTTACCGGGACAAGGATTGGGTATTGCAACTCACCTTCTAAACAGTGGCAAGGCATTAGCTAAATTTGAAGCAATTTGTAGGGCTCAAGGCGGCCTGCGTGAGATTAAAAAAGCTCCAATTGTTCATACTGTAGAATCAAAACTCTCGGGTATCATAATTAACATTGATAATCGACACATTTCTCAATTAGCTAAATTGGCAGGGGCACCACGCTCAAAAGCTGCAGGCGTTGAGTTATTAACTCCCCTGCATTCAATAGTAAAAAAATCTGAACCTCTTTTTAGAATCTATGCAGACACACGAGGAGAGCTCAATTATGCTCTTGATTTCTTAAAGCAGGGTCATGAAGTATTTCAAATTGAGGCCAGCGTATGAAAAAATCACCCATCATTTTTGCACTATTTGGACACGATGAGCTGACATCTACAATTCATCATAAATGTCATTATGAGCTAGGAAAAATCAGTTTCCATCAATTTCCTGATAAAGAAACTCTTGTGAAAATTGAATCCGATGTAGCAAAGCGCGTTGTTATATTTGTTGCCAATTTAGTACATCCTAATCCGAAAACTCTTCCTCTTCTATTTGCTGCACAAACAGCTAAGTCTTTAGGCGCATCGAAAATAGTATTAATAACTCCATATCTTACATATATGCGTCAAGACAAAGTATTTCAACCAGGCCAAGGGATTACATCCCTATACTTTGCGGAATTGATTTCCTCTTATTTTGATTACTTAATAACAGTTGACCCACATCTACATCGCTGGCCAGATTTAAATGCGATTTATAAAATACCAACTAAAGTACTTCATGCAACGTATAAGATTTCAGCTTGGATATCTCAGCATGTATCGAATCCAATTCTTATTGGACCTGATTCTGAAAGTGCACAATGGGTTGAATCAATTGCACAAAAGTCTTCCGTACCATTTACTATTTTAGAAAAAAGAAGATCAAGCGATACACAAGTAGAAATTTCTATCCCTGGAATAAAGCAATACCAGAACGCAACGCCAATTCTTATTGATGATATAATCTCGACGGGAATGACTATGATGGAAACATTAGCCCATTTAAGTGCATTAAATATGAAACCGGCTGTTTGCATTGGTGTTCATGCCGTTTTTGCAGAAAATGCATATCAAAAGCTTTTACTGTCCCGTGCAACAAAGATTATTACCTGCAATACAATTCCGCATACATCAAATAATATCGATGTCAGTCAGGATATTATCTATTTTTTGCTTAATTGGAATACCATAAATGAATAAAGTGACTACGCCTGAACAGCCTATTTATATAATTAAAACCTCTGGAGAAAAAGTACCATTTGATCCCCAACGTATCTATCGCTCATTAAAACGGGTTGGTACTGACGAAGCCCTCATTAACAAGATCATTAATGACGTATCTCAATCGATAGTCGAGGGAATGACAACACAAGAAATTTATCGAATTACCTTTCGTCACCTACGCAATGAATCAAGAAGCATCGCTGGAAAATATCATCTAAAACGTGCAATTATGCAACTTGGATTTTCTGGATATCCATTTGAAAAATTTGTTGCTGAAATTATGCGCCATCAAGGATTTAATGTCCTTAATAATCAAATTATTAAGGGATATTGCGTTAATCATGAAGTAGATGTAGTTGGAAAGCGCCAGAATGAGCATGTTTTTGTAGAATGCAAATACCATAATCGTTTGGGCCTTGCTTGTGATGTAAAGATTACCTTGTATATCAAGGCACGATTTCTTGATATTGAACAGGCATACAATAGAGAAAATCATGAACAACTCAAGGGTTGGCTTGTGACCAATACTCGCTTTACCAATGATGCAATACAATATGGTCAGTGTTCTGGTTTACATTTAATTGGCTGGGACTATCCCCAAAAAGGAAGTTTAAAAGAATTAATAGAGTGTTCTGGCCTATACCCTATAACCTGCATTACTAACTTTACAAAAGCTGAAATTGAATTCTTGCTTGGAGAAAACATTCTCTTATGCAAAACAATTAGTGAAAGTCCTAAACTTCTTAACAAATTAAATATTAGTGCGACAAGAATGAAACAGATTATTGCGCAATGCCATGCACTCTCTAAAAATTAATCGCTAACTTAGGGGTAGTATAACTTGATGAGGTAATTTGCCGTAACCCAGGAAATCTACGATAAGAAAAACCAGGCTCCACTTTGCTTCCCGCCAAGCTATGAGCCGAATCTTCTACACATCGCAGAAATAACCAGCCCAGATCTATTCCGACGTTCCGCGGCTTGTCCATGGGATTTAGGCGGTCTGCCCTAAAACACTACGCCCCACTAACAAATCGCCCAGCGTAGGCAAAGATGTGATTAAGAAACAGAGGCTACGAAGCAAGAAACAACACAAAAATATACTCCTACTTCTTTTTGCTTTTAGCTTTCTTTTTAACGTGACTCATTAATCTTCTTTTTTTATTTACTTGTCGCTGTGATAACTTAACCTTCTTATCTGCAAAAGGGTTTGTTCCGCCTTTAAACTCAAATTTTAGTGGAGTTCCGACTAATCCTAGATGTTTTATAAATTCATTACTAAGATAACGCTTATAGCTATCAGGTAAATCCGCCAATTGATTTCCATGGATGACAATCACCGGGGGATTGTGACCGCCAAGATGCGCATACCTTAATTTTATCCTGCGTCCATTCACACAAGGAGGAGTGTGTTTCGTGCTAATATCTTGAAGCAATCGAGTCAATCTTGGTGTTGAAAAAGATTGGACAGCTGAAGCATACGCTTCATTTATATCTTTAAATAAACCACCTACACCACTGCCATGCAATGCCGATATGAATCTTATTTTTGCAAAATTGGCGAAGTGTAATCTTCTAGATAATTCGCTTTTTACTTTTTCTTTATGCTCTTCATCTAAGCCATCCCACTTATTCACCGCAATAACTAATGCTTTTCCGGATTCAATAATAAAGCCGAGTAAATTCATGTCTTGATCAGTAATCCCTTCCCTGGCATCTAGAACTTGCAAACATACATTAGATTTTTCAATGGCTTGTAGCGTTTTAATCACAGAGAATTTTTCTATTTTTTCATCAATGCGCGATTTCCTACGTACACCCGCTGTATCAATTAGAACATAGTTTTGTTCATCTCTTACAAAAGGAATCGAAATACTATCTCTGGTTGTACCTGGCATATCATAAACAACGACTCGTTCCTCACCTAGAATTCGATTAATCAAAGTAGATTTACCAACATTAGGACGACCCGCAAAAGCGATTTTAATCGCATTATCTTCTTCATTTTCATCAATATGAGCTGAAAATGGTGATAAAACCTCTTCGAGTAGGGTTCTAATACCACTGCCATGCGATGAGGAAATAGAGTGAATATCTGCAATGCCTAGAGCATGAAAGTCGGCACAAACGACATCATCGTCCAGTCCTTCAGTTTTATTAACAACAAGGTGTACCTTTTTATTTAACTTACGTAAATTACTAGCAATTTTTTCATCAATACCAGTCAAGCCAGCTCTTCCATCAACCAAAAAAAGGACAATATCAGCCTCATTGAGCGCAATTTCTGATTGTTTAGACATTAAATTATCAACTGCAATATCGTCAACACCGATACCTCCGGTGTCGACAACAATATAGTGTTTATTTTCATGAATGGCTTGACCATATTGTCGGTCACGAGTTAAGCCAGGAAAATCAGCAACCAGGGCATCTTGTGTCTTAGTCAGCCTATTAAATAATGTAGACTTACCAACATTAGGACGTCCAACAAGTGCAATCACAGGGATCATTTATTAACTCACAGATAATTGATTTAGCATTCCGTTGTCTGTTAATACATATAACTTTCTTCCGCTCACGCTTGGAGAAATACTAACACCGCTTGAAACTTTTGATCGAGCTATAATTTCACCCGTCTGTGAATCAATAAAATGTAGATAACCAGTTTTATCACCTACTACCAAATCATTTTTAACCAATGCTGGCTCGGTTAATACTCTCGCCTTCAACCCAGTCTGTTTCCAATTGACTTGTCCACTGCGTTTATCAATAGACCAAACGACATCATGGCTGTCAGTAATATATAAAGTATTACCACTTAGAATCATATTTTTGAATACAGAACCTGGTTTTCTCCAAATAAACTGTCCGTCTGATAAAGACAGTGCCCCAATATAGCCTTGATAGCTCGCAAGATAAACCACATTATTTTCTACAATTGGATCTGCATCGATATCAACTAATCGCTCTACATCGCTTGGTCCTGACGCATAAGCAATACTTCGTTGCCACATAACACGGCCTGTTTTTAACTCTAATGCATCTAGCTTTCCATCAGAAAAGCCAATTAGAACCAGATTTCCCATGGCAACAGGAGATGAACTTGCCTTGAGGATTAAACTAGGGGAACCATGCTCTGTCATCCAAATTTGTTTGCCATCAGCTGCATTGAATGCATAAACTCGACCATCGATTGTCTTAACGATTACCTTTCCACCCAAAATAGCTGGTGGTGATAAAATTTCTCCGGTAACCTTTGTTTGCCATAATTTAGTACCATTATTCTCATTTAATACAACTAATGAAGAATTATTAGTGCCCACAGCAACATATCCACTGGCCACAGCAGGTCCACTGACCAAACCATGCTTCAATGCAGTAGACCATTTCATTTTGCCATTGTGCTTATTAATTGCTTGAACTAACCCACTGGCATCAGCAGTGTAAATAACCCCTCCTTTAACTACCGGTTTCAGTCTTAAATATTCTTTGCTTTTTGATGACTTACCAACAGCTACTGTCCAGTTTTGCTCGACTTTAACTTTGTCCTTAATTTGCTTGAGTTCTTTAGGTTTTGGCGTGTTATCTTTACCTAACATGTAATCATCAAGTTTTGAACACCCTTGGATTATGGTACAAAGAATTAAAATAAATAATTTCACTTTCATGAAAATCAAACCTCAATTTTTACAAAACATATCAATAAACACACTCATTATGTTTTAGCCCTGATAAAGAGAACATCAAAATGGTGTATGTTTTTATGAACCTCTTAAGCTGATAACAAAATGTTATGCAGATTCTACTTTTTTATCTCCAGAAACCATCGAATGCGACTTACTCGCAATTGCATTGGTTTTCATTTCCAAAAATAAATTACCCATTCCGTTATTTTTAACTTGATCTAAAGCCAGTTTATAGGAATTCATCGCCTCTTTATATTGCCCAGTGGCTCCATAAATATCACCTTTTAATTCATTAATAACTGGTAAATAAGTATCATCCTCAACACTACTCAATTCTTTAAGAGCATTTGTATAAGATTTTTCAGCTGCAAGGATACGTGCAATACGGATTTTGGCAATTTGCTTTAGAGTCGGCATCTTACTGTTCGAAGCAACAGCCTGCAACTCTTGTGCAGCCTTATCCAGTTTATTTTTCGACACATAAACTTTTGCAAGTGTCATATGTGCTGCGTCGGCATAAACCGTACGGCCGTGTTCATGAATTAATTCATTCGCATAGGCTCTTACTGCTTTGATATTTTGATTTGATAGAGCAACCATCATTTGCTCATATGCAACTGAAGCTTGTTGGGTAAGCTTTTCCTGATGCCAATGCAAATATCGATATCCGGCAATGCCAAAGAGTACAAGCGATAATACTACAGTGACGAGAGTACCGTATTGCTTCCACCATTTTTTTATCGATTCTAATTGTTCCTCTTCAGTCATATACACTGACATAACACTCTCCTGCACTCACTCTAAATAATCTTTTAAAACCTGATTGATCATGTTTTGATCTACCGTGATTTGCTCAGCTTCGTGACGCAAATCCTTAATACTAATTTGCTTATTTGCCAACTCATCCTCACCTAAAATTAAAGCCAGTCGCGCCCCGCTTTTATCTGCTTTTTTGAATTGACTTTTAAAGCTACCGCCGGCGGTATTTACTGATACTTCAATTTCCGGATAAGCAGTACGTATTGATTCAGAAATCACGAGTCCTTGTACCACAGCATTATCATTGGTAGCAATAATATACAACCCATTCCTTTTATTCACCTGTCTTAAGACATTAAGAGTTTCCATGAGAAGATATATTCTTTCAATGCCTAATGCAAAACCTACTGCAGGTGTGGGATTACCGCCTAACTGTTCCACCAGTATGTCGTATCGACCTCCTGCACAAACTGTAGCTTGACTTCCTAATTTATCAGTTACCCACTCAAACACCGTATGCCCATAATAATCAAGACCTCTAACCAAAACAGGGTTAACTACATAAGGTACATTTAATGCGTCTAAGCCATCACAAAAAGATTGAAAATGTGCGCGACTTTTTTCATCAAGAACATCAATCAGTTTAGGTGCATTAGCCAATAATTCTTGCATTTCTGGGTTTTTACTGTCCAAAATACGCAATGGATTACGAGTTAGCCTGCGCTTACTGTCCTCATCTAACTGATGCTCATGATCCGTCAAATATTCAACAAGAACTTTTTTATAGCGCTGACGCTCTGTTAACTCACCTAATGTATTTACTTGTAATTGTACAAAATCTGCAAAACCTAATTGTTCCCAAAATTTACGGCAAATGGAAATCAATTCCAATTCAGCCATGGCTCCAGGCATACCAAATGCCTCAACACCTAATTGATTGAACTGTCTGTATCGTCCTTTCTGTGGTCTTTCATGACGAAACATGGGTCCCATATACCATAATTTTTGCTGCTGATTATGTAATAGTCCATTTTGCAGGCAAGCACGCACACAACCAGCAGTCCCTTCGGGTCTCAGAGTAATGCTATCGCCATTTAAGTCATTAAAAGTATACATTTCTTTTTCGACTATATCAGTGACTTCACCTATAGTCCGTTTGAATAATTGAGTGCTTTCAATAAGCGGGAAGCGTATTTCCTGATAACCATAACTGGACAGTACACTTATAAATACTTGTTCAATAGAACGCCACAATGGCGTTGTATCAGGCAAAATATCATTCATGCCTCTTATTGCTTGAATTCGATCAGCCACCAATTTTCTCCATCGGAGTCATTTCCGGTTTGGGATTTAATAAAGATTGCATTTTTGATATGTCAGTAAGTTTCAATTCTTGCGTTTCTACTGCTGGTGTTTGATTTAGTGATAAATCAACAGGAGTACTCTTAGTTGGAAACACTTGCTCTGTATCTCTGTTTTTTTGCCACCAAATTCCTACAGCAACTAGCACACCTACAGCAAATAATATTGTGAACCAGCGAATAATATGTTCCGCTTTATGAGATTCACGTTTACTTTGTTGCCATAACAGTGCCCTATCGGATTTTTTCTCAACTACATACTGTTCATTAAATATTGCCAAATAAGGTTCAGGTGAAGTTCCTAATAATTTTGCATATGCACGCAAATATCCTTTAACGAAAACAGGTTCTGGCAACAAATGAAATTCATTACTTTCAATTAACTCAATAATACGAGTTCTTAAATGTAATTTATTGGCAACGTACTCAACTGTATACCCTCTTTGTTCACGTATACTGGCAAGCTGCTCGCCTGGATTTTTATTATGCTCAACTATATTTTCATCCAGTGTGGTTATTGTATTCATTATTTACTCCACTAGTGTCGATATTGGAATTTAAATTATTAATGCTTTGTTGATATTCTGCTGCAAGAGTATATTGTCCAACTTTCTCAGAAACCTCTTTGGCCAAAGACAAGAGCACTCTATCATTTAAAATTAAATCGGGATGCTTTTGTAACAGAGCAAAAGCTTCTGAATCATTTCCGCTTTTAACTTCAAGTTTCAGTAATTCATAAAAAGATACCTTTCTTGAAGGATCTTGATTTAATGCTTTTGCAAAATAAAGCTTAGCATTGTTTTCATTAGGAGCTGATAGAGCACAAAGACCTGCATTTTCATAAGCTCCGGCTGTATGCACATATTTTAAATCATTAACAGCTTTTAAAAAGTAACTTTCAGCTTTTTTATAATCGCCTTTTCGACATAAAAAGGCTCCATAGTTATTTAACTGAGCGCCTCCATTTCCTGCTAATGATAGTGCTTTCAAATAGTACTTTTCTGCCTGATCCAGTTCTTTAGTTTGCTCAAAATAATAAGCCATTGCTGAGTTAACATCAGGTGATGAAGGTTCTTGCTCTAATGCAGTGAGGATCTTTTTTTTCGCCCTAGGTCTATCACCTTGTTTTAAATAGCCTAGGCCTAACTGTACATTATACGATGCAGCTTTGCTGAGATCAGGTTTTTTAAAATTTTGCTTTTCATCTTCTTCATTATGCACACAAGCCTGTAAAAACAGACAGGTCATAATAAACAAAAGACAAAACTTTTTTAACACAATATTTCACACTAAGGTTAGAAATGATTGCGCATTATAACCGCTTATAAATAAATTAAAAATGATTTGTCACAAATAATGATTTTATTGTTGATTCAAATGGCAGAATTTTAGATACAGCATACTGCGAATCCAAGTGTCGATGATCTCTTAATCGGGATTGGCTCTGCTACAATCATCATTCTACAGCCTGCGGTTCCTGATTTTCTTTAGGCGTAAAATGTAGTTTTTGCCATCTTTGTGAGCGACTTGTCCTATCCTTTACTTCTCCGGCTAGTTGTCCACACGCCGCATCGATATCATCACCTCGTGTTTTACGAGTAATCGTGTTAATGCCGTGTGCTATTAATTTATCTCTAAATGCATTAATTGTTTCCTGGGATGAACGCTCATATTGTGACATCGGAAAAGGATTAAAAGGAATTAAATTGACTTTTGATGGAATATTACGCAGTAATTTTATCAACTGATTCGCATGCTCGGGTTGGTCATTTACTCCCTTGAGCATTACATACTCAAAAGTTACTTTTCTTCGTGGTTCATTTTTAAAATAGGTTTTGCATAAAGCCATCAACTGGGCCAAAGGATATTTCTTATTTATAGGAACAAGTTCATTTCGCAGCTCATCAGTAGGTGCATGTAATGAAACAGCCAAAGCCACAGGGCTGACTTCTCTTAAACGTTCCAGATCGGGTAAAACTCCAGAAGTACTTAAAGTAACACGTCGCTTTGATAAGCCATAAGCAAAATCATCCATCATAATATCCATTGCTGACACGACATTATCAAAATTAAGTAAGGGTTCTCCCATCCCCATCATCACCACATTGGTTACTCTTTTGTCGTGAGCTCCTTGCTGTTGTGATAATTCACGCACAGCCAACCATACTTGACCAATAATTTCTCCGGTGGATAAATTACGATTAAATCCTTGTTTCGCAGTAGAGCAAAAAGAACAGTTTAAAGCACATCCCACTTGTGAAGAAACACATAAAGTGCCTCGATTGGCTTCGGGAATAAATACCGTTTCGATGCAGTTACCACAGTCCAGTTTCAAAAGCCATTTATGGGTACCATCATTGGATTTTTGGCAAGCAACAATTTCTGGTAATTTAATGCAAGATAGTTGTGTTAATTTTTCTCTTAGCGTCTTGCTAAGATTAGTCATTTTTGTGAAATCAGTAAAACCTGCCTGATGAATCCACTGTATTAGCTGCTGAGCGCGATAGGGTTGCTCACCCCAACTATTAAGTAATTCACGCATTTGTTGATAGTTGTAATCCAGCAGATTTACTTTTTGTGCAGTCATTTTTACTCCAAATTTAATGACAGAGATAAAAATATAATAAACGATTTGTAGACTGGGTGAGCATAACGCAATCAGGGATTCCAATCATTTAAAAGAAACCCGGGTTTCGCTACGCTGCACCCAGGCTACATGATACGAGTCATTAAATATCAAAAAACCAGATCTTATCGTTCACAAATTTCGTGTGGTTCAAAGAAGAAGGCAATTTCACGAGCCGCATTTTCAAGACTGTCCGAACCATGCACAGCATTGGCATCAATACTATCAGCAAAATCAGCACGAATGGTTCCAGGAGCAGCTTCTTTAGGGTTTGTTGCACCCATGATGTCTCTGTTTTTCAATACAGCATTTTCGCCTTGTAATGCCTGAACCATTACTGGACCAGAAATCATGAACTCAACTAAATCCTTAAAGAAAGGGCGAGCACGATGAATGTCATAAAAACTTTCTGCTTGTTCACGAGAAAGTTGCATCATTTTAGCAGCAACTATGTTTAGGCCTGCGTTTTCAAAGCGAGTATAGATTTGACCAATAACAGATTTAGCTACTGCATCGGGTTTAATAATTGACAATGTTGTTTCTTTTGCCATCATGCGCTCCATAGGGGTTTAGTTAAAGTGCAGTATTATACACGAAATCCAAGCTATATGGCTAATATAAATTCATTCCAATTGATTATAGTCTTCATAAATAAAGCAAAACCCTAATAGCTACCCATTTCATATATAGAACTCGTTTTACTTTTCTTTGCACAATACTATTCTAATGCACCAATCGTTTTATCAAAGTATAAAGGTTGTCTATTAATAGCATCTTGTTCAGGATCAATTTTGTAATCAGGTAAAGATTTCATTAACTCAACAACGCGAAGAATCGTTTCATAAAAAAGAGTTCGGTATGAGTTAGCTGCTCGACTTAGCTCTTCAGTTTGCGCAACAAAATCACTGATTTGTTCATCAAAATCCATATCGATTTGCAAAATTTCAGATAAGATCATGAGCATTTTTTTCTCTAAATCTTCTGTAAGTGAAATATTAAGAACTTCGTTCATTTTCTCTATAAAAAGATATTGATTGTCTTGGATTTCTAATATATTGCAATAAATCAAAGCATGATTAATTGCTTGTCGAATTTTACTTTTTTTCTCTGAAAGACCAGTACTTTTGAGTAACGTTCTCAAAGCGGTAATCGCTTTTTCCATCTCTGCATTAAATATTTGTGCTACTCGTATCAACGCAGCCTGACTGTGAGCTATCAAATAATCATGTTGCCCATTAACATTATGAAACTCATCACCAACCGTAACCAGTTGTTGTCGTTCATTTTCAAGATCTTCACGTATAGAAGCACCTTGTGCTTCCTCACCTTTAGAATTTTCCCCAGACAATAAATAGTCGATAAATAATTTTTGAGTATAGACATGATAATCATTTGCTTGTTGCAGCACGATACCATTAAGTACACTTTTTAGAGGAACACGCAATATTCGATGATAAAAACTATATGGACTTTTAATTGCTTCTACTAATTCACTTTGCGCCAAATTGACTTTGTACCTACCTAATATACGCTCAGCTGTGATTACCCCGTAAGTTGAAAACCAATGGCTTAATTCATTATCAGCATTTTCCCCGTTCATTTTTCATCCAAATTAAATTTTCAAAATATTAGGATTATTTACAATTCGCTAGATTAAGTCGAAATTCCTGGCACGAAAGCACAATATACATCGGCATCGAGCCTAGAAAATCAAGGCATTACCACCGAAATAGTAGAATTGTAAAAAGGTCCTATGATATAAGACTGTTTATTCGATAAGTATAGTGTATTACGCAGATGTTAAAACGATTAGATGCTGATTTACAAATATTAATTGACTTTCTTCAAGTAAAAACACCGCAAAGATGGTTAGATTTCGCAGCAGATCATATTCCCCTGTTATTGATTGACCATGCTCACTGTGAACGTAAGGCTGCTGCAACTGCAATAAATTTTATGAGCAAATATCCGGAAAAAAGAGAACTGGTTGAGGTGATGTCTCCTCTAGCTCGTGAGGAACTACTTCATTTTGAAAAAGTCATTACCTTTATGACTAACAAAGGCATTGAATTTTGCCCCTTACAACCATCAGGATATGCAACTCAGATGCATAAGCAGGTTACGAGCAGAAATGTTCTCCAGCGTTTATGTGATCAGTTGATTATTGGAGCGATTATTGAAGCCCGTTCTTGTGAGCGGTTTTACGCAATTATTCCCTTCCTTGAAGACCAGGATTTGGTAAAATTTTACGGTACTTTAATTAAATCGGAAGCGCGTCATTTTGAAGATTATCTGCGACTGGCGAAATTATATGGGGGGAATATAGAAGAACGTCTAAAATTGTTCTTAACTATAGAAAATGATTTTATTTTAGCAAATGATACGGTATTTCGCTTCCATAGCGGAATACCGCAAATTCAATAAATACTTAATAAATCATTCACCAATTATGGAGGAGTAGGAGTAGCTCGGGATTCTTGTTGCTCCTCATATTTCAAGTTGGCATTATCTTTTAGGAACTTGGATAAACTAGTTTCTGGATCAGCATTCAATCTTTTAAATGTATCTTCATCCAATACGGCACCACTCGCATAGTGCTTATATTCTCCTTCTTTACCATCAACAGGAAGATAATCATTTTCTGCTAACCAAAGAGCAACCATTGACCTAAATGCTTGATTTGCTTGATTCTCTGGTTTGGCTGGTTCGCCTTGCTTTTGTGGTGAATTGATTTGAACACCTTGGTTATAAGTCAAATTGGCTACCATAACCTTTCCATCTTTAAATGTAACTTTATGTTCCAAGGTAGGTAGCTGAAGCTCACCCTCCCCTTTTATTGCATGTAACATCTTAGCTTTAACACCAGTATAGCCATCTCCTGCTTTGTTAATTAGGTATCCAATACCCTGTGTAGCTGCCCAGCTATTCTCTAGATCTGGATTCTTAAGTCTATTCCATGCCTCTCCAGCAACTTGATCTGCTGAGATACTTACTGCTTTATTCATTTTTCCGAATAAATTCAACAAGGACATCATATTGGAGCGCCAGTCATTATAGGCATTTTGCTCTGAATTAATCACCGCATCAGCTAGTTCCTTTAATTCCTCATCATAAGTTGTTTCCTTACCTGTTCTTTCGTTTATTTTTTTATGTTTATTTCTCAACTCATCCAACCATTTGGAATATTTCATCTGCTCTTCTTTACGCTTTTCAGCAATATAATCATCGAGATCTTTCTTATTTTTTTCCTCTCGGAGTTGAGCCATTCCTTTTGCAGAAAGTTCATTCACTTTCTTTAATTCTGTTTCCATCTGGTCTTTACTTTTAGCCGCCATAACCTGCTTCTCCACAAACATCACAAGTGGGCAAAATAGAGCCCTTTTGTATTATCATAACACAATAACTGGGGTTTGTCATCCCAATCACTGAGAACATAACGCTTTAATTTTTGCGAATTTTTTTGATGAGTTGTCATGCCAAATTTATGGGTATGACCATGAATTAATTGACTCACTTGATAGTATAGCATATGGTCAATTACCACTTCAGCAACTACATCCATTTCCTCTATAGATTTGCTCTGATTCATCTGACTACGATATCGCACTTGATTTACTAATCGGTTGCGATATTTCAATGGTAAACTTAAGAATAAGGTAGAAAAGATTCTGTTTCTGGTTAAAAAACGAAAACGTTGGTGTGCTCTATCTTTAGTGCAATATCGATCTCCATGCACCAGTAGTATTTTTTCCTGTCCTAACTGAATGACAGTTGGCTCAGATAAAATAGTCCACCCTGCCATATGAGCAAAGGCTTTTCCCAGCAAAAAGTCACGGTTTCCATGCATATAAAACAAGTTAATTCCTTGTATTTTTAAGGAATATAACTGACGAGCAATCACCGTGCTCCATTCATCGACGGTATCATCTCCTGCCCATGCATGGAAAAAGTCGCCCAGAATATAAACATTCTTGACAGAAACTCTAGCCCATTCAATAAATTGATTAAAACGCTCTTGAATGGCCTGATCATCCGGGTGTAAATGAAGATCAGAAATAAAAACAGCTTCTATCATAGGGGCTCTATATGTATATGCTCATCCAATAAATAAATTTGACAGGGTCCATTATAAGGTTCGATCGCATCGCTTAAGCGATAAAATCCAGCTATTGATACCAATTCCGCATCAAGTGATTGACAAAAAATTCGTGCCTCTTTATCACCAGAAATCCCAGCCAGAGCCCTTCCTCTTAGAGCTCCATATACATGAATACAACCATCAGCTAATAATTCAGCACCATGACTTACTGAAGAAGCCACTACAAGATCAGCACCTTTTGCTACAACTTGCTGCCCCGAGCGAACAGGTGTAGTAACTAGTTTTGATTTTGTAGTTTCATGATGACTATTTTCAATTGGTCGCTCAATAATGGGTTTATCCTGCGTTGAAGAAGCATGCAGTACGGCCAATCCGTTACATTGAGCCAGGGTATCATGTATTATACTTCCTCCCTGAATGGCAACAGGAATCATGCCATGGGAACGAGCTAGTTGGAGTAAAGCCTGTAAATCAAATTCTAATTGGTGTACCGAAGATAAATCAAAAACAACTGGCGTATGCTCAAATAATTTAGGGGCTTTGGCAATAGTATCGTCCAGTTGATGCTTAAAAGCCTCAGGATCCGTATTTAATACTTGTAATACAGTAAATGTATAAAGGCGACCTTTTAATCTAAATGCTTGAGTTTGTGTTGTATTTTCACTCATGAGTATGATATCCATAACCAATATTTTTGTTTATACTAACATGTGAAAACCAATAACAGAAGGATATTAAGGTGGATAAACGGTGGTTTGAACAATATCAGAAAGGAGTTCCCCATGAAATTGACCCAAGTCAATATTCTTCCCTCGTAGATTTGTTTAAAGAATCCTGCACGCGTCATGCTAATAAAATCTCATATAGCAATATGGGGAGTAGTATTACTTTTAGTGAGCTGGATGAGTTAAGTCGAGATTTTGCTGCTTATCTCCAGCAGCTTAAACTGGATAAAGGAACTCGAGTAGCAATCATGCTTCCTAATGTTCTTCAATACCCAGTGGCTCTGTTTGGAATCTTACGGGCAGGTTATGTTGTTGTTAATACAAATCCACTTTACACTACGGACGAGCTTGTTCATCAGTTGAATGATTCTGGAGCCGAGGCGATCGTCGTGCTTGCTAATTTTGCAAAAACGGTTGAAAAAGGATTAAATTCCATTCCGACATTAAAACATGTCATTGTGACTGAAATAGCAGATCTTTTCCCAACACCGAAACGACTAATTATTAATTCAATAATAAAGTATGTTAAAAAAATGGTACCTGCTTATAACATTCCTCATGCAGTCGCGTTTAACTATGTGTTACTTGAGGGAAAACAAGCACCTATACATCATGTTGATTTAGAGCATGATGATATTGCATTTTTACAATACACCGGAGGCACAACAGGCGTTGCAAAAGGTGCCATTTTGACTCATGGCAATATGGTCTCTAATGTCTTGCAAGCAGATGCATGGATTAGACCTGTGATAGGTATCAATGGCGATGATATTATTGTTACTGCGATTCCTCTTTACCATGTTTTCTCGCTCACGGCTAATTGTTTGACCTTCTTGAAACATGGAGCAAGAAATGTACTGATTACGAATCCTCGTGATATGGGACATTTTATCAAAGAAATCAAAAAAGTAGGTTTTACAGCAATTACCGGTGTTAATACACTCTTTAATGGTTTATTGAACCAACCCAAATTTAAAGAAGTTGATTTCAGTAAACTAAAAATTTCACTTGCCGGAGGCATGGCGTTACAAAAGAGTGTAGCTCTTAAATGGCGTGAGGTCACCAAAACACCGGTACTGGAAGCTTATGGATTAACTGAGACCAGTCCCGCGGCCATCATGAATCCCATGAATATGACCGAATATAGCGGGAGTATAGGAGTGCCTATCCCTTCTACCGATGTCGTTATTCTTGATGATGACGAACATGAAGTACCTATAGGAACAAGCGGAGAGATATGCATTAAAGGTCCACAAGTAACCCCAGGATATTGGAAACGACCCGATGAAACCGCTTTGGTGTTTACTAAAAGTGGCTACTTAAAAACAGGTGACATCGGCAAAATGAATGAAGAAGGCTTTATTTATTTAGTCGACCGCAAAAAAGACATGTTACTCGTATCTGGCTTTAATGTTTATCCTAATGAGGTGGAACAAGTTATTGCAATGCATCCTGGTGTTCTAGAAGTTGGTGTAGTGGGTGTAATTGACAAGGAGTCTGGTGAGCGCGTCAAAGCATGCGTTGTTAAAAAAGATCCTGATTTAACTGAAGAACAAGTTATTGCTTATTGCCGAGAGCATCTAACTGCTTATAAAGTTCCCAAAATTGTTGAGTTCTATGATGAACTCCCAAAAACAAATGTTGGGAAAATTCTTCGTCGGGCACTTAAAGATTCCCATACTTCTCCCAGCCACCCCGAAAAAAAACCGGCTGTTGCTATATAAATATGTACCCGGGTGAAGCACACAGCGAAGCCCGGGATGTCTAAATTGAATAGAATTAACTCTCGTCCCTTAGTATCGCTACTCCGCAACAATGTCACTCTTTAGTGACGTGTCAAAAGAAGTTTTATTTTACCAATTGTTTCATTATGCGAGCTGTTGCTCCCCACACCCAATCCTTATTCGCAGTAAACTCACAAGTGACATAACGGCGACCGTCACGTTTAATCATAAATTCTTTATAATTTTGAGCATCTTGTACTAGTGCCATTGGGATCGAGATTAAGCGGACGACTTCATGATAATTTAATTGATATGGGTGTACCGACTCGATGCTCGCAAGCCAAGGATGAATAATACTTCCTAATAGTGTTTTTTGAGTGTTTAATTCTTTGATTAGGGTTATGCGTTCTGGGTTAATACCTAACTCTTCATACAACTCTCTAAGCGCCGTAACATAATAATTCTCATCCCCCTCTTCCCATGTACCACCAGGAAAACAAATCTCTCCTGGATGGGTGCGCAATTGATCGCTGCGTTGCGTCAGAATTAATGAATCAGATAATTGTTCATACAAGACAACTACTGCCGAATGCTCAAGTTTTTTCCCTTTAAATTCATTTAAGTCCATTAATAACCGCTGCTATTTTGATAAAACATTCACGATATTCATCTTCACAGTCTGAGTCAATAACTATTCCACCGCCAGCAGCTAAATGTAAAATATTCTCTTTAGCGGTAATCGTTCGAATAGCAATGTTCGTGTCAAATCGCCCATGCCGCGAAAAATAGCCTATAGCCCCACAATAAACCCCGCGAGCATAAGACTCTTGTTCATCAATAATTCTCATAGACTCAATTTTGGGTGCTCCTGTAATAGAACCACCTGGAAAACAAGACAAAAATGCTTCAAATGGCAGAATAGTTGGCAAACATTGAGCTTCAATTGTGCTTACTAAATGATGAACTGAATTATAACTTTGTATTTCACATAAATTAGTCACATTCACCGAGCCAGATTTAGCAATTTTACCCAGATCATTTCTCAATAAATCAACGATCATTACATTCTCGGCTCGATTTTTTTCACAAGATGACAATTTATTTTTTAGCCCATCATCCTCAGCTTCATTCGTGGAGCGTCCAATGGTCCCTTTAATTGGCGATGTAACTAGTTTTCCTTCGTCGTAGAAAAGAAAACGTTCTGGTGAAAAACTTAAAATATCAGCTGCGGGAGTCCTTAGAAAGGCGGAAAAAGGCACAGGGTTTTTCATACAGATTTTTTTATAAAATGCCCAACTATTTCCTTCATAAGCAGCATGAAATGGTTGAGTAAGATTGACCTGATAACTTCTTCCCTCTTTTAAAAATTGATATACGGAAGAAAAAGCATTCATGTAATCCTGTTTATCCAACAAAGGAGTAAAATCACTTTTAATGAACGCATCACAAGGCTGCTTGCTAACGGCATTCCACAGTTCCAATACTTCATCAACTACTTTGGGAGTTGATTGATGCATATTTGCAGCAAATAATGTTATTTCTTTTTGATGATGATCTACAATAATTGCCCAATCATATAATCCAAAGTCCAGCAAAGGCATATTCTCTAATGTAGGCTGTATACTAGAGTCTATCCCTATTAACTTTGCACCAAGATCATATGAAACATAGCCAAGAGCACCGCCTTGAAAAGGAAGATCCACCACAGAAGGTACGGGCGATAAGATTTGATTTATTCTCTTTAATAAACCCGGCAAATCTTGGCAATTTTGTTCGATTTGAATAAAATCATAAGGATAAGCACTGATAATATCATAACGTCCATGAAAACGGTCTGTACTTTCTAGAAGAACAAAACCCGGTAAATGGTGCAATTTTTGATAGTACTCATGTAATGAATCGCTATAGTCCAATGAATATAATACAATTTGACTCAAAATGTTCCTCTTAGGTAATTATTACAAAAACTTTCTTTAATACAGATGCTGAGTGAAGCGACGCGAACCTGATGATTAGTATTTTAGACATTTCGCAGGTTCCTCTATGCTTCAGTAGCCTACAAGTTTCTTACTTATTCTCTGGTTTTTGAATTAATTTGTGAGTATGCTATGCAAACGCTTTATTGACAAGGAGCCTTACATGGCAACAGTTGCTCAATTTGATATTACATATACTCAATTTTTAAATGAGAATGGAAAACTGGTCGGTCAACTACCTCCTTTTGCCCATGATCATTCTGCGCTCAAAGAACTTTATAAAATCATGGTTCTTACACGCACTTTCGATAAAAAAGCTATCGCTTTGCAAAGAACAGGTAAAATGGGAACTTATGCTCCGATTAATGGACAAGAAGCAATTTCAGCAGCTATAGGTCATGCCATGCGTCCTGAAGACGTTTTTGTGCCTTATTACCGAGATTATGCGGCTCAATTTCAACGCGGTGTAAAAATGTCTGAAATCTTAGCATTTTGGGGTGGAGATGAGCGCGGCAGTCAGTTTTCATGTAACTCGGAAGATTTACCAATATGTGTGCCCATCGCCTCTCAGTGCTTACATGCAGCAGGCGTTGCATTTGCCTTTCAATACAGAAATCAACCACGTGTTGCGGTAGTATGCCTGGGTGAAGGTGGTACTTCAGAAGGTGATTTCTACGAGGCCATGAATGTTGCAGGTACTTGGAAGTTACCTGTAGTTTTTATAGTTAATAATAACCAATGGGCAATTTCAGTACCCAGAAATCAACAGACTGGTTCACAAACTATTGCCCAAAAAGCTATAGCTGCTGGTTTTACAGGCATGCAAATTGACGGAAATGATATTCTTGCAACAAGACAAATTATTGGTGATGCGATTGAAAAAGCACGCCGTGGTGAGGGGCCGACTTTAATCGAAGCCCTGTCTTACCGTTTATCGGATCATACCACAGCTGATGACGCAACCCGGTATCAACCATGTCAAGAAGTTGAAAAAGCAAAACCGAAAGAACCTATAACGCGATTCAAAGAATTTCTTATAGAACATAAGATCTGGAATGCTCAAGATGAAGAGAGTTTGGTAATCCAGTGTTCTAAAGAGGTTGAAGAAGCTGTTAATGAATATTTAAGTATGAAGACCCAACCGATTAGTAGCATTTTTGATTATCATTATGCGGAACTACCTGAGTATTTAGTGGAGCAACGTGCAATAGCTATGGAGGAAGCAACTCATGCCTGATATTACTTTAATTGAAGCAGTAACTCAGGCTTTGGCTTATGAGTTAGCACATGATGAAAATGTTGTGGTTTTTGGAGAGGATGTCGGTAAAAATGGTGGTGTTTTCCGTGCCACAGTAGGATTACAAGAACGATTCGGTGAAAAAAGAGTTTTTGATACTCCTCTAGCAGAATCCATGATTGCTGGATTAGCAATTGGTATGTCAATACAGGGTCTGAAACCTGTTGCTGAATTCCAATTCATGGGATTTATCTATCCAGCCATGAACCAAATTATTTCTCATGCCGCTCGTATGCGTAATAGGACGCGCGGGCGACTACACTGCCCACTTGTGTTCCGCGCTCCTTTTGGTGGTGGTATTCGAGCACCTGAACATCATTCAGAAAGCACCGAAGCATTATTTGCTCATATTCCTGGTTTACAGGTTGTGATTCCCTCCTCTCCACGACGAGCTTATGGCTTACTCTTAGCGGCTATGCGTAATCCAGATCCCGTAATTTTTCTTGAACCAAAACGAATTTATCGTTTGGTCAAACAACCTGTGGAAGATAATGGCGAGGCTCTTCCTCTAGGTAAATGTTTTACTTTGCAACAAGGTGATGACGTTACATTAGTAAGTTGGGGCGCTAGTATTCACGAAACGCAACAAGCAGCGAAACAATTGGGTGATGAAGGAATTTCTTGTGAAGTCATTGATGTAGCAACAATTAAACCACTAGATATCGAAACAATTCTAGCCTCAGTTGAGAAAACTGGACGTTGTGTTATCGTTCATGAGGGAGCAAAAACTTGTGGAGTTGGTGCCGAAATTTCAGCACAGATTATGGAAAATTCTATGACTGAGTTAATGGCTCCGGTTCAACGGGTAACTGGATATGATACTGTAATGCCGTATTTCCAACTGGAAAAACAATACATACCCAGTGTTACACGTATTAAAAACAGCGTTATGAGCATAATGGAGTAATAATGAATATATTCAATCTACCTGATTTGGGTGAAGGCCTACCGGATGCTGAGATTCATGAATGGTTTGTCAAAGAAGGTGATACAGTAGTAGCAGATCAACCTTTAGTTTCTATGGAAACTGCAAAAGCAGTAGTTGATGTACCTTGTCCTCAGTCTGGAACTATTAGCAAATTATACGGTAACCCTGGAGATGTAATTAAAACGGGTGAGCCTTTGGTAGCTTTTGAATCAACAAGTGCCAAAGCTGCAGATAAAGGAACAGTTGTCGGTAACTTAGAAGAAAGTAGTGAAATCTTTGAAGATAACTTCACTATTGGAGCCCAACACAGTAGTAGAAATCGTATCAAGACAACACCAGCTGTTAAAATGCTTGCTAAAAAACTTGGTGTTGATTTATCTACAGTTAAAGGAACCGGAGAATTTGGTGTCATTACTCGTAATGATGTTCAGGCGCAAGCAGATAAAAACTCCGAAGTTCCAGCAGGCTTTGAACCTCTACGCGGAGTAAGACGCGCAATGCTCAACAGTATGGTTCAATCTCACGCCGAAGTTGTTCCCGTAAGTATTTTTGATGAAGCAGATATTAGTGCTTGGAAGCCTGGTACTGATATTACAGTTCGCCTTGTTCGAGCAATAATCTATGCCGCTAACAAAGAACCCGCCTTAAATGCATGGTTTGATACAAAACATAGTGCACGACAATGTTTTGAGCAGGTGCACCTCGGTTTAGCAATGGATAATGAGGAAGGTTTGTTTGTACCTGTTATTCATGATGCGGCAAAACTTTCCGATGCCGATCTGCGAAAAATGATTAATGATTTTAAAAAATCTGTCAGTAATCGAGAAATTACTGCAGATAAATTGAAAGGAGCAACGATAACCCTTTCTAATTTTGGAAAATTTGCTGGCCGCTTTGCAAGTCCAATTATTGTTCCGCCAATGGTTGCCATTTTAGCCGTGGGTAGACTCTATCAAGGAGCGGTTGTCACTACCCAAGGATCTGTAGAAGCACATAATATACTTCCCCTATCACTTAGTTTTGACCACAGAGCAGTAACTGGAGGCGAAGCAACTCGCTTCTTAGGGGCTGTGATGGAATCATTACAAAAGGAATAAGGTAAAACTCCTCTCCCTCAAGGGGTGAGGAGTTTAAATGTTACTGTTGCATTTTTTGTTGCATTTTACTTTTTACTTTTTCTGCTAACTTCATTTTGCATTGTTGCAATTGTTCTGGACTAAAATTGGTATTTGGTAATTGTTTGTTACCCATTGCGACAGGTAAAACACAGTCTTTGACTAGTTCTTTACCCGCATTCTCCCCGCCTTTAAAATAACCATTTTGCATACAAGTAATTGCAATGACTTTGCAAGGTCCGGTCCAACCAAATAAAGAAACACTCATTAATAAGCTAAATATACCCATCTTTGCAAATAATTTATTCATTTTTATAATTCCTTTTCATTGAGGAAAAAATCCTATTTTTAAACAATTGCCTCTAAAATATAGCACAATATTTATATTCTGCTTTTCATCATATATTTCGAAGTTTAAATACACATTAAATGAGAATGGAGTGACTTAAGATTAATGTATGTTCGCAATGTACATTTAGGTAAACTCTGCTAAACCAATAAAACCCACTTGATTGAATCAGTTCTAAAACTGATCCCATCTACTCTTGGTTCATATCAATGCTCTTAAAAGCAGAACCACTACCAACATAGAACCCTCACGAAACCAAGAATCTTTCTCGCCATTATTCAACAAATTATAATATGCTTTTGCCGACTTGGGTTGTTTTGCAAAATCAGGTGCGGAGAAAAGGGATGTGTCATTACAGTATTCATAAGCAACATATATCGGCAATAATTGTTGAGTACTGCCAACCACCTATTCGCCACTGATTATCATCGTCTATATCAAAATACTCCATTTCCTAAGCTATATTTAATAAATATGCATGCTAACCAAATTGTAAATACAAATGAAAACTGCAGTAATTTGGTCAAACGTAGAATATACCGATATTCCTTTTGGACACTTGTACCAACTTGATAAAGTTGGTATTTCAAATGTCATTATTTTACTTAATGAGGACGAATTTAAGAAGGCACATGAAGCTAAATTTGTGGTATTTGATGATACTGAGCCTCAAACAATTATAGAGCACTATCAATCCCAAAGTAACCGACTAAAAATTGAGGTTATAAACACGGGAATAGCAAGTACAGAAGAAGAAAAACTTGATTTTTACCTGAAGAAACATGCAGAAGAGCAATATAAACTTCATCTTTATCTTTGTAAGGAAACCATACCTTGGGTTAGTGAGGAATTAAGTGCTAAACCAGCAATAATAGAAACTACTAAATATTCAATTATACCCTTCTTCACAAAAAATACTCGCAGACAGCTTCCATTATTTGAGGCCCCATGCTCATCAGATCAAGCAATCAAACTCTTGCAAAACAATTTAGCTCCATGTCTTTGTTACAAACTAGACTTATTCGATTTATTGCATTATCAATGGCTGTTTAATATTTTTGTTGAATTAATCAGTCTTAAAATCAAATTGCATAAGGATAAAAGCACGGAGTTTTCACTTCAGTTGAATAACCTGATTAAGGATTTCAATAAAAATATAATAGACTTGGAAAAAGCAGAAAACAACTTTGAAAAAACACACAAAAAAGCCTATTCAACACTCAATAAACCCCATGCTGTCACTCGATTGCATCATGCTAAGAATGTGAAGAAGAAGGAACTGCTCGAAAATAACTTTCCTAAATTAATAGGCAAGCTAGTTGAACTGTATGACCAGTTAGCATTACAGGAAAATCTTGACGAAGGTGCAAAAGATAATTTTACACAAAAGAACTTTTGAGTATATTGAAAATACGGTTCACTAAATAGAATATGTTGACCTTTTATTTAATTCCACCTATTTCCCGCAGACGAGCCTTGAGTTTTGTACACATCGCTAATTCACAGATTCAGTTTCAGCTATTGCAACAGCAATCACAAGCTTTCCTTTTGAATAGTACAAAAAACTATGTTTGTGCAATCTTATTCAGCAATGCAGCTAACCGGCATCCTGCATAAGTAGCCTGTTTTTGAACTAATAGCTGAGCATTTTCTTGATATTTATCACTAGGCGTTTCATTAGGATTAATTTGATAAACATTTTTTAAGGCCAGTTTATGGGACATTTTTGCCCATTTAGCAGGTTTAATCTGGGCATCAATATCTGAACAAGGTAATTTTTGTTCTAATTGCTGCGCTGTGCTTTTAATTCGCGCATCATCATATTGCCCAAGAAAAAAACCAGCCCCATTGTCCCAGTATTGATGTAAATTAGCCCCTACTGGGTTTTTCCCTAAAAAGAATAAATTACCACCTAGGTCCCCTTTCGGGTGTTGTGCACTGACGTGGGTTACGGCATGTAAAGGTTGATGTATATCACCTGCAATATGAATTAACATCCGTAATGCAAGTTTTTTGTCTGATGGATTCGTTTTTTTAGAGGTAAGCACAGACGATGCTTGTTTAATTGCCTTTATTGCATTAGTACTTTCAACAGGAGGTAAGCGAGTTCCATCACTGGAAAAAGGGATATCGATATAATGCATTACATCATACCAATATACTTCCCTCCACCTAATTTCATCCATCCAAGTTGAAGCACTAACAAAACTCGAGTTAGGTGTGTTATGCCTGCGCGAACGAAGATATTTATAGCACATGTCTTTCGCTTTTGGTGATAAATTATCGTAGGCAATTTGTGCCACGACCTTGTGGCCTGCCGCATTCCAAGCATAGCAATTTAAAAACCCTAAACACAAAACAAGCACATAAATAATTCGTGACATAATTAACCCAAATAGGGAGACCACGCAGGTTCTTGTACATCTCCTTCTCGCGCGGGGAGTCTCATTCTTATTCTACCGTCCAGAGAAACGATACCCAGTACACCTTTATCTTGATTATGGGTCGCGTATAGAATTAAACGACCATTGGGTGCAATAGATGGAGACTCATCGCGGCCAGAGAATGTCAGGCTTACAATTGGCCCACCGCTTGCACTTTGTAATCCTATGTTAAATTGCTTGTCGTCGCGATGCAACATAATGATATTTTTCATATCTGGAGTATAAGAAGCACGCGCATTATAGTTGCCTTCAAACGTTACTCGACTTACTTGGCCATTGGCTAAAGATAATCGATATATTTGAGGTGAACCACCTCTACCTGAGGTAAATAATAAGCTTTTTCCATCCGGAGCATACCGTGGTTCAGTATCAATAGCGTCACCAAAGGTCAATTGCTTCATATTCCCGGTATTGATGTCTATACTGTATATTTTTGGTGTCCCACTTTTAGATAACACTACAGCCAATTCCCTGCCATCCGGAGACCACGCAGGTGCCCCGTTAATTCCTGGGAAACTAGTAATTAAACGTCTTTGGCCTGTCTCAACTGAAACAGTAAATATTTGTGCTCGTTTTTTCTCGAAAGAAACATAGGAAATAGTTTTACCATCAGGAGCCCACGCTGGAGACATAATAGGCTCGGATGAAATCAACAAGCTTTGTGGATTATGTCCATCCGCATCAGCCACTTCAAGCGAGTAATGGGTACTGCTCCTAGTTCTTTGGACAGAAATATAAGCAATGCGGGTAGAGAAAATCCCCTTTTCACCTGTCAACTTTTGGTATATTTCATCACTAATATGATGTGCTAAAGGCCTGATTTGATTGGCGCTGATTTGATAGGTTTTTGTTAATAAAGTCGCTCCATTAGCTACTGCATCAGTTAAAGTAAAACTCACCTCATAATGACTTCCTACTTGGTTAACACGCCCCGTAACAACACTGTCAGCACCGAGCTGTTTTAAAGTACTAATTGATGATTGTGAGTTCGCGCCTTGTGGGCCAGAAACAATTCGAAACTGACCTGATAAATTTAAGTCATTTTCAATAATTTGTCCGATTTCTTGAGATGTATTATTTGAGCCAAAAGAGTTGATTGCTATAGGTAAAGCTGAATTAATCCCTTGGGTCAATTCTAAATCAAGAGCAAAAATTTGCTGCGTAAAAAATACTAAAAACAGTGTAATAATTCGGTTAATCACGAGTTTTACCCCCTCACTTGTTCTGGTCGAACGGTTAAACTTATATCGCGAAACAAACTAAATGTTTCTTGATCTGCAGGCACAGGAAGTGGTGATGCTTTATAAATAGCAGTTTGCGCTGAACGATCAAGCAATGGATCACCGCTACTACGGGTTAAAGTAACTTCCAATACCATTCCATCGGGAGCAAGGCGTATTCTGAATTGACTTGATAAGCTACTGTCAACATTTTCAGGTAATATCCAGTTCCTACCTATAGCATTAACAATGAGCGCTTTATATTTATCAACTTCACCAGCAATACGTGCCTGCTTCGCGGCATTTTCTGCTGCTTGTGCTTGTTTTGCTGCAGCTGCAGCCTCAGCTTGATTTTTTCGTTCCATTTCTGCTTTTGCAAGCGCAGCTTTTTCTTTTCGGGCTTGTTCCTCTTTTAATTTTTCAGCTTGTTCCTTCTCTGCCATTTTTTTCTTATTCAAATCAGCAAGCTTTTTCGCTTCCAGTTTCTGTTGCTTAACCAACTCTTCTTTTTGTTTCTTTAAATCTTCAATACGCTTAGCTTCCAATGCCTTTTGCTCTTCAAGTTTTTTTAATCGCTTTTTTTCTTCCTCTGCTTGTTTTTTACGGGCAATAGCAATTCTATTCGCTTCTTCTTTAAGTCGAGCAAGTTGTTGTTGTTCTTTTATTCTTTGTTGCCTTGCCGCTTCAGCCTGTCGCTTGAGTTCATTTTGTCGATTAATTTCGGCCCTTTTTTGTTGCTCACGCTCCTGTTTCAAACGATTGACTGTTTCCATAACCTGTTTGTTATCGACACTAACCGCTTTCACTATTTCAGTTTGTGGTTTCACAGCGATTGGTTGCTCTACCCCAGGCGTGTTCTTCGTTTCAGCAGTTAAAACAGGCCGTTGGCTTGAGTTATCAGTCAAAAGCATCACCACTAAAAAAAGATGCAAGCCAATTGCGACAAAAAAAGGTTTACGATAACTTGGATCGATTATCATGCTTGCCCCTCTGATTTTTCTTGCTCTGAATCAGTCAACAATCCTACTTGTTCTGCACCTGCTTGCTTAAGTAAAGCCATTGCCTGAACAACCTTTCCATATGCAACGCCCTGATCCCCCTTTACTAAAACATTAAGCTTTTGGCCTGATTGCTTTGCTAATTCCAACTCTGCAGCGACACGAACAACTAAAGCTTGGGACTCTATAGGCTCAGCGGGTGTGCTGCTGATATTAAGAAAATAAGTACCTTGCTGATTCACTGAAACAATAATAGGTTCTCTATCTGTAGGTGCCAAATTCTGGCTTGCGGCTTTAGGCAAATCTACAGTTACTCCCTGACTTAGCATTGGTGCTGTGATCATAAAGATAACAAGTAAAACCAACATTACATCGATATAAGGTACGACATTAATTTCTGATATGGGACGCTCACGTTTGGTTTTTGCTCTGATCATTTCAAATTCTACCCTCTTACAGTTTCACTGTTTTGTTGTTCTATAAGCGATATTAATTCTTCCTGAAACAAGTCAAATCGATTTAATAAATCATTAGCACGCGTTGTATATCGGTTATATGCAATAACTGCCGGTATTGCTGTAAATAAGCCCAAAGCTGTGGCTACTAACGCTTCAGAAATACCTGGAGCGACCATAGCGATGGTTGCTTGTTGAGCATGGCCTAATGCCTGAAATGAGGTCATTATCCCCCAAACAGTACCAAATAATCCTACGTAAGGTGCAATAGAGCCGACGGAAGCAAAAAACGGTAAATGTTTTTCCAGCTTTTCTGCTTCTTTTGCATGGGTAATTTGCATAACTCGTTGGATGGGTTCAATAATTACATTGCCTAGTTTTCTAGCCCGTACAAATTCTTTAAAGCCAGCATGGAAAATAGCTGCCATACCATCTCGTTCTTCTGAATTACTATCGATATCTGCATAAAGTCTGCTTAAATCACCGCTATCCCAAAATCTTTGATTAAAAGAATCAGTGAGCTGTTTTTTACGATTAAAAAACCAGGCGCGTTGAAATATTAATGTCCATGAAGTAATGGAAGCAGCAGCGAGTAACATCATGACTGATTTAACAACTAGACCTGCTTGCATAAAGTACATTAATACATTTGCTTGATTACCCATTTATATTATCTCCAGTACCAAGATCTTATTTTATTAATCGTCATCGGATTATAGTTTTACCTGCAAGCCGGCAACGATAACAACTCTTTAATCAAGTGAAAATCGTTTTGGTTTCAGTTTGCTATCCACACATACCACTTGAATTTTAGCTTCACAAATTACTTTGCCTTGCTGATTTTGCATGGTTTGCTCAAATAAAAAACTACAAGCTCCTAATTGTTGAACTTGAGTTTTAACTGTTAACAAATCATCTAATCGAGCAGGTGCTTTATAACGAACATGTGCATCGTATATAGCAAAAAGAGTATCCTGTTTCATTAAATCAGACAGAATTAAATTATTTTGCCTTAACATTTCTGTTCGAGCCCGCTCAAAATAACAAAGATAGTTCGCATGATAAACAATTCCCATGTAGTCTACGTCTTCAGCGTAAACACGAAAGGATTGTTGATGCACGGTTGTAGCATCCATTGATCAATCCTGTTCCACAGTGTTTAAACCAAAATGCTGGTACGCTCGTGGTGTGGCTATTCTACCTCTTGGTGTGCGCATAAGGAATCCTTGTTGTATTAAAAATGGTTCCAAAACGTCTTCGATTGTGCCCTTTTCCTCACCAATTGCTGCGGCTATGCTATCAACTCCTACCGGACCTCCATTAAATTGTTCAATTACTGCTAACAGCAATTTCCTATCCATGAGATCGAAACCATATTTGTCTACATCCAACATTTCTAGAGCTTTTTGCGCTATATCAACATTAATGATGCCGCCACCTTTAACTTCCGCATAATCTCTAACTCGTCGTAACAAACGATTTGCAATACGTGGTGTGCCTCTTGACCTCAATGCAATTTCTTTTGCTCCTTCGGGTTTAGTTTTTACATTAAGTAATTGTGCCGACCGTGCAACAATTTGTGTTAATGAATCAACAGAATAATATTCCAGACGCTGCACAATACCAAATCGATCTCTGAGGGGTGAAGTAAGTAACCCAGCTCGGGTTGTTGCTCCAATCAAGGTAAAAGGCGGCAATTCCAGTTTGATAGAGCGTGCGGCAGGCCCCTCACCAATCATGATATCCAGTTTATAATCTTCCATTGCAGGATAGAGTATTTCTTCAATTACAGGGCTAAGTCTATGAATTTCATCAATGAAGAGTACATCATTTGCTTGAAGGTTGGTAAGTATTGCTGCAATGTCACCTGCACGTTCAATCACAGGACCTGATGTTTGACGCAAATTAACACCCATTTCATGGGCAATAATGTTGGCTAAAGTAGTTTTACCAAGGCCAGGAGGACCAAAGATTAAAACATGATCCAAGGCATCCTTTCGCTTTTTGGCTGCATCAATAAAAATCTGCATCTGCGAACTCACGGCATCCTGCCCTATATACTCACGAAGACTTAGGGGTCTAATCGCACGATCAATGGCCTCTTCCGAGGCAGTACTTTGAGTACTGATTAAGCGGTCACTTTCCAGCATAAAAGTTCTTTTAGAGTTCAATTGAATGTTAGCATTTTATCATATGTTTTTTTATTAGCAGCTTATTTGTTGAATATATGCAGAGAAAATCTAAAAATTTAACTAAATATCCTCGTTGAAATGATATTTCACCTGAGCCCAGGATAATATCAATCTTTATCCTGGCTTCATTTTGTCAAGTATTTGTAGAGTAAATTGAGTTTGTTAGTTTATTAATACCTGCAGTTGCCCTTCTTTGGAATATTCATTCAACTCAAATTCTTTAGAGGGTGACTCAGAAGGTGGCGTACACTTAAAAAATGATATTAATTTTTTTTCTCGTTTAAACTCCTGCTCAACATGAGTACATGATTTAAATTCATCAATACAATTAAAAAAGTTCGCTGTTGAGTAGATTGCCGTCATGCAAGCAATTGTTAGTATAGCAAGAGCAAAAAAAGGATTAACTGCTACCAGTGGAGGCGCCAATAAAACACAATAAGAAAAGAATATACCTGAAAGCGTAGCCCAACATAGTAATTCTAATGAAGTGAGAATATTTTCAAGAACTATGTTTGATTTTCTAAGTGCTTTTATTTCATCAAGTTCTTTTAACACGTCCTCAGATTTTAGCTGCCCGTTTTTTAGTCCTTCGAGGCCAGTAACAAGGAGCTCATATATTTTAATGCTTTCTTTTTCTGCTTGTTTATCAATCGCATCAATATATAATTTGTGATAATAAGCTTTAATTGTTTTTAATTGTTTTTCAATTTCTTCATTCAGCGCCACTCCTTTATAAAGTGCATCAATTTTTTTATCGCATTCTTGTAAACGTATTTCCAATGAACTAGTCATAATTCATCCCTTAATTTAACGAAGAAAAAATAACAACGGCTTTGATTAGAGTCCGTTGACATTTCATTTAATTCCTCTTATTTCCCGTTTTTTATGCGCGGGCAATATAGAGACACACTAAGATGTACCTATTTTTAATGTGGTTTTACTGGATTCCGCGCATAAAGCGCAGAACGTAGGCTAATGGAGAAATTGTCAACAGACCCTAGTAAATAATCAGGGCGTTTTATATCATAATTGAAAGGACTATTAAAGATGATGTAACCAATTGAAAAAAAACATTAAAAATAAAATAAATTTCATCTCCCAAACTAACCATATATTGGAGTCATATCTACAGACAATTGCGCATGTGAACTTGCGACTCTTAATTCCTGTGTGGAGGAAATGTCTGGTTTAAAAAATGATACCAAGCTTCGTTCTCGCTCATCTTCTTCAAACAATCGAGTACAAGATTTGAAATCATCAATGCATTCAAAAAATTTATTTATTGATTTTATCATTAGTGCAGTGAAAAGGATTGCTAAACTTAGTCCACAAATTGGATTGGGTGCGGTTACTGAGGTAGCACAAAATAAGCAAACAGGAGTTGCTATAGCCCAAAAAGCCATTTCCAGTGCCTTAGCAATATTATAAAAGACAATACCTAATTTTCTGTTAAAGGTAGTCTCTTGAATTTTTTGTAATGCCTGTTCTGCAGAAAGCTCACCATTTTTAACTTTGACTAGATGCTCAACAAATAATTCATAAGCTTCTACAATTGCCTGGGGATGATAGGTTGATTTATCGAATGAACGCTTATAATACGCATCAACTTTTGTTAGTTGTTGCAGAATCATTGTTTCATGTTCGTTTTCTATATAAAGCCGTAAAAGTTTATCACGACAACTTTCTAAACGTCTTTCCAGAGGATTAGGCATGAATTTAACTCTTCATAATATTTATAAAAGTAACTGATTAATAAATAATCAAAAATTGCGTTCATATCATAATAGTGGAAAGAAGAAATGTCTATTAAACAAATTGACTTATTGATTCCATGATTAGTTTTCGTGCCCTAAAAATACGAGAACGCACTGTTCCGATTGGGCAATCCATCTTTTTTGCAATGTCTTCATAAGATTGACCATCTAGGATATACATAGCATAACAAAGACGTAACTCTTTTGATAAAGTAGAAAGAACTAGCTCCAATTGTTCACCAAATTCGATATTAATTAATAAATATTCTGGAGACAGCTGCACTGAGGGATAATAATTATCAGCATATTCAGCTTCCAGATCCATACGTAGATTAGCAGCACGATAGTGATTTTTAATTGTATTTTGAGTAATTCGGTACAACCATGTAGAAAACCGACATTTTTCTTTAAAATAATGTAAGTAGCGATATACTTTAATTAATACTTCTTGTGCCAGATCACTAGCATTTGCTCTATCTTGAATATGTAAGTGAATAATTTGTTGTATTTTATTGTTATAACGCGACAACAACAGATTATAAGCTTCCATGTCACCTTGTCTCGCCAAATTAATCAAGTCCTCATCACTGTAAGAAGTTTCTTTACTCATCACTTCCTCATAATTCCATTATTTAAATGATTGGTCTTTATTTGTACCTTATGTTCAATTATATACTACTTTGGCTTATTTTGAGATGTAGCAGGCGTAATTGATGATTCGTAATTTGATCAAGAAATAAAACGATTCGTTTTTTTTGTTTGGAATTTACAAATTCAATAAGTTGAAAAAAAGGATTATGAATTAGAACTACGGCTTGGGTATATGATTCTTTATTACCTTTTTGCATTTCCAAAATCCATTTATTACCAATAAATTGAATTTTTTTAATTGATGACCACGGACTTTGATTAACCCAATCAATGTACAATAAAACGAAAATTAGACCCAGCAAAATTAGTTTGATCAATAGATATATGGATGAAAAAAGAATTAAAATAGTTGTAATGAGATATACCACTAAAATCAAACGTAAATAAATTTTTGACTTTCCTGGCTCAATTATTATTTCGGATAATAGTGACAATTTCTTTTAACTCTTTATCTTGAGGATCTTCATGGCCCATTAACCAAGCAAACAGCTCTGGATCAGTACAACTTAATAATGAATTAAAAGCAGCAAGTTCTTGTGTTGATAAATGATCCACTTGATGTTCAAGAAACCGTTGCAAAATAAGGTCTAATTCCAGCATTCCCCGACGGCAATGCCATGCAAGTTTTGCTTTTTCCTTGATATCCAACATGTTAAATCTCTTTGTGATCTTATTACAGACAAATGATACACTACTGTCTTTGTAAACGGAAATCATTAAATTTTCATTTAAAATACATTTCGTATGGTGAGTTTAAAGAATTAGAAAAACTCTTAAGATTTTGATTCGCAGTTATCCATAATATAAAAGTAACTGTTTTTTAGGTAAGAATAATGAGTACGACTTTTACACATTTAATTAATAACAGAGCCTTAACTACCTTTAAAGCCTTGAATAATGAGTTAGAGCTCTTGCCTCAAAAGAATTATTTATTTGATTTATCTTATCTATCTGCTATTGATGTTGAGGGAAATAAAGCCATTGACTTTCTTCAAGGCCAATTAACTTGTGACTTAGGCTCCTTATCTGATATACAAATGATTCAAGGAGCACAGTGCAATCTTAAAGGACGGATCCTCGCTTTGATGGATATTATTAACTGGCAAGGAGTCAAGTTAATACTGCCTGAAGATTTACAAGAAGCGACTATTCATTCATTAAGTAAATATGCTCTATTATCCCGTGTTAGCCTTAAGTCAAACGCCCAATTTAAAATTTTTGGATTTTATCTCCAAAATCAAGAAGATATTATTCCCGATACAGAGTTTTTTCCTAATGCTCTTTATGCACATACATACAATGCCCGCTCTTGTATTTATCATTTAGGCAATGGATTCTATATTTTTCTAGTGCTGGCTGAGCATGCACATGAAATCCAAGATCGTTTTATGAGAAAAGAACAATTTCTTGGTTCTTTAACCTGGCATACTTTAAGGCTATATCAACAACAAATAGAAATTTATCCCGAATCTCGAGGTTTGTTTTTACCACACAGGCTCGATTTGCAAAAAACTCCATACATCAATTTCAATAAGGGTTGCTATAAGGGTCAGGAAATTATTGCACGAATGCACTATAAAGCTACCTTAAAACACCAAATGAAACTTTATGAAATTATGACAGATCAAAAGATCTATTCTGGACAAAAATTATTTGAAAATCCAGAGGGAACAGAACTGGGTCAGTTAGTTGACTTTTCGATTCTGAAGCCTGGGCGGTATTTAATTGCAGTAAGTATATTGAAAGGAAATGAGCAGACGGTATTTCTTGAAGGACATAATCAGTCAATAGAATTGACCAATCCATCAGTTACTTTATCAAATCCACTTACATAATAAAATCTTCTTGTATATACAAAGTTCATGTTGGTTGAGCCAAGGCCCAACCAACATGAACAGACTAATATTATGCTTCTTGCTCAACTAACTCATACGATTGCAACGTAGTTTGCGTCAGATCAAGCAACTCTCTGATTGCAACAAAGAACATCGTATAGTTTAGAACCGAGCTTGCTTTCAGATCTGCTAAAATAAAGCGCCAACGCTGTATTAATGCGCGATGAGACTCTCCCCAAGAAGCAAGACGTGCCTGCAAATCGGGGTTCTCACCGTCATAGTTAATAAGTCCAGCAGTGAGTTGACGCTGTTGCCAATCCAAATCATCTCGTAATGCTTCTCTGGACAAGGATTCCCAATGATTTTCACTCGGATGCATAATAATTTGTTTTCTAATCCATGCAAGATCCAAGAACTCGCCTACTCCAAAATAAATTTCAGCAACCTGAGCGACTTTCATATTTCTCTTATCAGCGATTTCTATAATGTCGGTTGCAGCAAATAAGCCTCGGGTTACAGTCAAATCATGTGCTAATGTTGGTGGAATACCTTCATTAACAAGCCCTTGATACTCCTCATTATATTTTACCCGTCGTTCTTCATTTAAGATTGCTGGTATGGACATCTTCAACTCAACAATTCCTTGCGAGTAGAGTTTTACAACCTCGGAAATATCAACAGTTCTACGCTGACTACGCAAGAACCAACGTGTAATACGTCGCGCCAATCTAGCATAAAGCATCATCATTTCTACTTGCTTTTTAGCACTGATCTTCGTGCCCAATTCCTCAATTTGCTTCCAAACAGATTCTAAATTAAGTACAGAGCGAGTAATGACGTAAGCTCTTACAATCGCTGAAACAGGAGCACCAGTTTCATCCTGTAATCTGTAAATGTAAGTAAAGCCCATCTCATTTACTATAATATTGCTTAACTTGGTTGCTATTATTTCTCTTCTTAGTGGATGAGATTGCATTTGCTTGCTAAATCGCTCTTGCAAAGGCTTGGGAAATGAACTAATTAAAAATTGAGTCATATACCCTTCTTCAGGAACACCAGAGGCCAGAATTTGCTCTTTAAGAATTGTTTTACTGTAACACATTAATACGGCAATACTTGGACGCATCAGGCCTTTACCCATTAATTTGCGTTCCATAATAATCTTATCGTCTGGCAAGTATTCCAGATTACGATCAATTTTTCCGGTTCGTTCTAATTCACTGATATAGCGACTTTGTAGATCCAATGCCTGAAGAGGCTGTGATGCAGATAAACTAATTGCTCGTGTTTGTAAGAAATTGTCACGAAGCACCAATTTACTTACTTCATCAGTCATTTCAATTAACAATTCATTACGTTGTTTTGGAGTTAAATCACCAACTGCAACAATACTGTTAAGAAGAATCTTAATATTTACTTCTTTATCAGAACAATTAACACCACCAGAATTATCAATAAAGTCGGTATAAACCATTCCGCCATTTAATGAGTATTCAACACGTGCCAATTGGGTTAATCCTAAGTTACCGCCCTCACCCACAACTTTGCAACGTAATTGTTTGGCATTGACTCTAGTTGTATCATTGGTTCGGTCACCAACATTAGCGTTTGATTCAGTACTGGCCTTAACATATGTACCAATTCCTGCGCTCCAAAGTAAATCAACTTTGGCTTTTAAAATCGCTTTAATTAACTCATTGGGTTCAATTTCATTCTGTTTAATTCCGAAAACAGCTTGCATTTCCTTACTGACAGGGATGGATTTGGCATTACGATTGAATACACCACCGCCCTTGGAAATAAGTTTTTTATCATAATCAGTCCAATTTGAACGTGGCAAATGGAATAAACGCTCACGCTCTTTGAAACTGGCTTCTGCATCAGGATCAGGATCGACAAAAATATGAATATGGTTAAAGGCCCCAACCAACTTGATGTGTTTTGATAACAACATACCATTACCAAAAACATCTCCAGCCATATCGCCAATACCCACGACAGTAAAATCATTATTTTCAATGTCTATATTCAATTCATAAAAGTGTCGTTTCACTGATTCCCATGCACCTTTGGCCGTAATCCCCATTTTCTTATGGTCATAACCGATTGAGCCACCTGATGCAAAAGCATCTCCCAACCAAAAGCCATACTCTAAAGAAATAGCATTAGCAATATCAGAGAACGTTGCGGTACCTTTATCTGCCGCAACAACAAGGTAGGGATCATCCTCATCATAGCAGACGACATTATTTGGTTTAACTACCTTACCTTCAACATAATTGTCTGTAATATCGAGAAGACCACGAATAAATAATTGATAACAGCCGATCCCTTCAGCCATTATTTCTTCTCGCGTACCGTTTACAGGTAAAAATTTGGGTACAAAACCACCCTTGGCGCCACTAGGAACAATTACTGAGTTCTTGACTTGCTGCGCTTTCATCAAACCAAGTATTTCTGTACGGAAATCCTCTCTTCGATCAGACCAACGTAATCCTCCGCGAGCAACCTTGCCACAACGCAAGTGAACCCCTTCAAATCTTGGAGAATAAACAAAGATTTCAAACATAGGATGTGGTTTTGGCACACCAGGAATAATCTTGCTGTTTAATTTTAGAGAAATATAAGGTTTATGGTGTCCATCTTGATTTACTTGATAAAAATTGGTTCGTAATGTAGCACTAATCGCATGGATGTACTGTCTGATTATTTTATCTTCATCAAGATTCGATACAGTATCGAGATCGTTTAATATTTCAATAGACAAATCAGTGAAACGATCTTCTCTATTGGGATCATCAGCAGGATTACAGCGAATTTCAAATAATTTCACTAACTTTTTAGCAATAGTGACATTATTATTTAACGCCATTTCCATATAGTCTTGGCTAAAAGTAATACCAATTTGCTTGAAATATTTGGCGTAGGTGCGCAATACAGCTACTTCACGCCAATTAAGTCCCGCCGCTAAAACCAACTGATTAAAGCCATCATTTTCAGCTTGACCAAACCAGACTTTGGCAAAAGCATTCTGGAATAATTCTTTTATCTCATCCAGATCAAACTCAATCGGTTTATTATATTGCATGGCAAAATCGTTAATCCAAGCAACTTTACCATCTTCAAATTTTAATGAATAAGGACGCTCACTTATTGCACGTAAACCTAGTTTTTCTAATATTGGTAAAACATCAGATAAAGGTATCGTATTATCATGCTGATAAACTTTTAATCTAAAACTATTTTCTGACTCATCCAATGGTTTATAAAAGTTAATACCCAACGGATGCTCAGATGTGAGTAACTCAATATGCTTAATATCATAAACTGCTGTTCTTGCAGAAAACATATCACAATAGGCAATCGGAAATGCATTTTTATAACGTGCAAAAAGGGTATTGGCTTGTTCCTCTCCATATGTCTCATTTAAATGAGATTGCAAATCGTCTGTCCATGACCGCCCTGCTTCGATTAGTTTTCGTTCAATGTCTTTTAAATCATATTCGAGTGGTATATTCGGATTAATTTTAATAATAAAATGTACTCGTGCTAAAACAGACTCGGTAAATTGAGTTGAATATGTAGTCTCAATAGAATTAAAGCTTTCATCAAGAATGTTTTTCATCGCCATTCTTAATTCGGTATTAATTCTATCTTTAGGTACATATACCAAGCAAGAAACAAATCGACGATAAACGTCAACTCGCGCGAATAGTCGTATACGCTTTCTGTCTTGCATATAAAATATACCCATTGCAATTTCCAGAAGCTCTTCTTCTGTTCCTTGAATCAAATCATCCCGTGGTAGCGTTTCTAGAATATTCAACAAAATTTTACCCGCATGACTGCGTGGATTTAATTTGGAATTTTCCATAATGAGCGCTACCTTACGTCTCAAAAATGGAATTTGTTTTGGGTTAGTATGATAGGCAGCAGAAGTATAAAGTCCAATAATTCTTCGTTCCCCAATTACCTGTCCTTGGGCATTAAATCGTTTAATTCCTATATAATCGGTATACGCATCACGGTGGACACTTGCTAGGGTATTTGTTTTCGAAGTAACTAATATGCGTGGAGATAAGGTAAATTCGCGTGCTTCTGGTGTCATTGCAGAAATACTTCGTGTCATTGATTTAGTAACACTTTCACGCAAAAGTCCCAATCCAGTATTTGGAACCGCTTGTAAAATTGTTTCTTTACCCTTTTCTGCTAATTCATAATCTCTCATTCCTAAAAAGGTAAAATGATGATCTTCAATCCAATGTAAAAATGCTTTAGTTTCTTCTACTTCATCTAAATCGAGTACAGAAGATACTTTATCAATTTCTGATATTGCTTCTCGAACTGAAGCGCGCATTTTTTCCCAATCCTCAAAAACTACTCGGTTGTCTTCAAGAGCGCGCGCGCATCCCTTATGCAATTCTTCAAGCACTTTAGGGTCAGTTTGTCGATCAATTTCAAGAAATATTGGCGCCTCATGAATTACGTCTTTCTCATCTAATATTTGAGCACGAGGTAAAATTTCACAGACTCGATTCATTTTATCTCTTTTAACGCGAATACCCCCCATATGAATCGTTAGATGAGAGGATAGCCCCATTCTATGGATTACCAAACGAATTGAGTCAACCAGAAAAGGCATGTCATCACAAATAACCTCAATTACAGTATGAGTAGTTTGCCATCCATGACGTTCATAATCTGGATTATAGATTCTAATTTTTGTCTCATGAGGAGCTCGTTCACTAATTAAAGACCAAAAATTTACTACAGCACCATAAAGATCATCAATAGTCCATGAACTCAGGTCTTCCATTGCTACAGTACCATACAACTGTTTGGCAAATTCGGCGCAAAACTCAATTTGATCACCACCCATAGAGCTTCTAATTTTATCTACAATGGCTTCAATTAATACATCTTTACCTTCTTCAAATTTATAAGACATTGTTGTTATACCTCGTCGATTTTGCCTCAGCCCTACAGCGAGAATTATTGTTTAAATAAAAATAACCAGCCACTCACACCAAGCCAATAAATAAACTGGTTTAATGAGAGTGGCCAAAAAATCATGTTGAAGCCATTTACGCTTTGAGTAAATGACTGCAAACTTTAATGTTATGAATCACCGATGGCTATGGTTTTAGTGTTAACAAACTCTAAAATACCTTCTTTTGATAACTCACGGCCAAACCCTGATTCTTTTATTCCACCAAATGGTAATCTGGGATCAGAAGCCACAAAAGCATTAACGAAACACGCGCCAGCTTCTATTTCATAAGTAGCTATATGTTCTCCCCTCTCCAAATCGCGAGTAAACACCGCGGCACCTAAACCATATTGGCTTTGATTGGCATAAGCAATGCCTTCTTTTTCATTATTGACTGTAATAATAGCAATAACAGGTCCAAATAACTCTTCATCAAAAGCTGGCATGCCAGGTGTCACATGAGTTAACAAAGTTGGTGGATAATAAAAACCTTTTCCATCGGGAATTATACCACCTAGCAATAATTTAGCACCTTGTTTTAGTGATTTTTCTACTTGAATATGCAAGTTTTCGCGCAAGTCTGAACGCGCTAATGGGCCAAGCTGGGTTTCGGGATTAAGTGGATCCCCCATTTTAAATGCAGAAACTTGCTCAATTATTTTTTGTATCAACTCTTCTTCAATTGATTTTAAAACAATGATGCGCTTGGCAGCAATACAAACTTGGCCTGAATTATTGAGTCTTGAATTAACAATACAACGTGCAGCCAGATCTAAATCAGCATCTTCAAGAACGAGATAAGGATCGCTCCCCCCTAGCTCTAATACTGCTTTCTTTAAAAATTTTCCTGCATGACTTGCAACAGCGCTTCCTGCACGTCCGCTTCCTGTCAAAGTAACCGCAATAACTGAGGGATGCTCTATAATTCTAGCCGCTCCATCATTATCGACAATTAAGTGTTGGAAAACATAATCGGGAAATCCTGCCTCCAGAAATAACTCTTCTATTTTATTGCCAGTTCCAGAAGAGATAGGTGCATGCTTTAAGACAGCAACATTGCCAGCCATGAGCGTAGGAACAGCAAAGCGAAATACCTGCCAAAATGGAAAATTCCAAGGCATGATGGCAAAAACCACCCCAAGTGGTAAATGACATACTTTAGATTTTTTCATATCCGTTTGCACTACTTTGGCAGCAAGGTACTCTTCTGCATGTTCTGCATAATGCTCACATAACCAGGCACATTTATTAATTTCTGCGATACCTGCAGTTATTGGCTTGCCCATTTCATTTGACATTAGATGAGCCAATTCATCTGTTTTTGATTTTAACAGTTGGGCGAGCCGTAGCATTAAAGCTTTTCTTTTGCTAAAAGAGGTTTTTTTCCATTCCAGATATGCTTCATGCGCTTTGTTGAGTTTTTCATTAACTTCTTGCTTGCTCAAGCAATTATAAGTTTTCAGGATCTGTTCTGTTGCGGGATTTACAGTTTGAATTATCATGATGTCTCCATACAGAATAAAGTATATTTAATTAAAGTTACCAACTCTCCTTGCGTACTACTTTTGATTATTGATACTATTTTTATATTTTTAGCTTTTCATTAAAAGCAACATAGTTTAAACCAATATGTTTATACAATTAATAAATATTTCAGAAATCCATCTTTAATAGCACAGCTTTTAATGATTGTTTTCTATTAACACTAGGATTATTAATGAACTTAAGTAAACCGAAATTCCACCCATTACAGTACGTAGCGGCTTGGTTAGTGCATCTCTTTACCGCAAGCGCAGCCTGTATTGGTGTTTTTTCATTAGTAAAAATGTATCAACATGAATACATTTTTGCTTTGTGGCTCATGCTTATTACTGTTGTTATTGATGCAGTGGATGGAAGCCTTGCTCGCTTAGTTAATATTAAGGAAATTTTACCCAAAATAGATGGCGCATTGCTTGATAATATCGTTGATTACTTAAATTACGTTATAACTCCATGCTTTTTCTTGCTTGTGAAGCCCGGTATGCTTCCGCCTACCTATTCAGTTTTGTTAATTGCGGCGGTTTCAATAACTTCTGCTTATCAATTTTGTCAGTCTGATGCAAAAACCCCAGACCATTTTTTTAAAGGATTTCCATGTTATTGGAACGTTACTATTTTATATATGTTTATCTTTAATACTACTGCCACAACAAATGCCATTATATTAACAATCCTTTCTATACTTATTTTTGTACCTGTAAAATACGTATATCCCTCAAGACTCGACTATTTAACTGAATCCAGGATATTAAAAGTGCTTATGCATGTTTGTTCTATTATCTATGCTATTAGTTCAGTTTGTTTGCTCATTAGTTATCCGAATACAAACATCATTTTCCTTACACTTTCATTAGCTTATGTTGGAATGTACATATTTTTAAGTTTTTACAGAACTTATTATCCTATGATTAAAGCTAAAATTGCTGCGCAAAAAGAATAGGTCCTATTTTTTTGCTGTGGGATAGACTTTGTATTTTTTATGATTAAAATAACCCACAAAGTTTACTTATTGAGGTATTTATGTCTGTGTTCCACAAAATTAATAAATCGATTATTTTCTCTGCTGTTCTAATTAGCGCGGCACAAGCTCAAGTTGCAAGTACCTTCCCAAGAGGATGCGAGGTTACAGGTTTCGGCTATAGTCAAAATTATCTGATTTTAAATGAAACAGGAAAGCAGTCTTATTATTTAATACAAAATCATTCTGATTCTAAAATCGAAATGGAACGTGTAAATACTGAAGAAGTATTTATGAGCCCCCCTTTGCATGCTACATTCGAACCAATGAGTTGGGGTGCATTTGCTTCTGATGTTAGGAACTTAAATTTTAAATGTTATAAACACGTTGATGAAAATACTACTCTTGTGGACTGTCGTAGTGTATTAGAAGTATGTGAATATCCAAGAGTTAAGTTCGCTCTAAGTAACATGGGAAATTATTGGATTTCATTTAACAAATCCCAAGGTGAAATTATCCAAGAATCAGTGGCGAAAGGAATTTACTTAAAATGGTGATGCGTGGCTAAAAATACATATATTTTGTTGGGATGCATTGGCTCACTTATTATATTGAGTGGCCTTTTGAAGTTTTTCGGAACTTCACCTCCTCATTTTTATTCTCAACTTTATTATTTCATTGGCGGTGTTGCCTTGCTCATAACCGCCATTCATTTTAAGTTGTTTTTTTTTATAGCCCTACAATTAATACTTATTGCTGGACACGCCGCAATTCTATTAGGTAGTGGCCCTTATACCCAGTTTTTCTTGCCTATATTAATGTGCTGTCAACTCCTCACATTCTATTTAATGTTTGGCAAAGAAAATAGTGTGTTTTTAATATTGGGAGTGTTTGGTATTGCTTTGCTTTCTATGGGTTTTGCCTACAATGATAAATGGATATTTTTTTCAGGGAGCACATTTATCGCGATATATGCTTACTATAACGCGTATAAAGGATTATATCCTTCTTATATTTGGGCGTTTTTGAATACAGCGATTGCATTGCTTGCTCTTTACCGAATACTTTTCGTATAAAATAAACAAATCGATGCGTAACTTTAGGAAAACCTGGGTTACGCGATACGTTTTACCCAGGCTACAAGATAGATTAACTTACTTGGCAGGAACAATCTCAACGTGCAATTTGGCAATAACATCACTGTGAACATGTACTTCAACAACGAAATTACCGATTGAATGAAGAGGTCCCTCTGGCATTACAATTTCACGCTTGACTATATCGATACCTTTATCTACCAAAGCATCTTTAATTTCATTAACACCAACGGAACCGTACAATTTGCCTTCGTCACTCGCCATAGCATTAATAATTATAGTAGTATCATTCAACTTGGCGGCACGCTGCTCAGCAACAGCAAAAGACTGCTGGGCTTTTTTCTCAAGCTCAACGCGGCGCTGTTCAAATAACTCAATATTTTTTGGTGTAGCAAAAACCGCTTTATTTTGTGGTATCAAGAAATTACGACCATAACCTGATTTTACATTTACTCTATCACCCAGGTTACCTAAATTTCTCACTTTTTCTAATAAGATAACTTCCATCTTAATAACCCCTTAAATTGACTCGCCGACCCTTGAAGGGAAATACGATCTAAAATTAACTAAACTATCTAATAAACCAAGGATGATGTAGGTACATAATACAAAAGTTGGTTTCACTAATATTAATAACATCAATAAAATAAATACCTTCACTTGTCTTTTTTGAGAAAAGATAAAATAAACCAATCCAAATCCAGAAGCCAAAAAATAACAAAGCATAATTGGAAGCACATTCAAAGCCAAAGGGATCTCATAAAAAGTTGCCAATGAAACTCCCATGAAAACTAAAAATGAAAGTCTACCACTACGAAATAACATTAGCTCATTCCTGAAACCACCAGGTAAAAATAATCTTGCTTGAATTGCTCGCGCGAACATCAAGGAAATTGTTGCGGAAACAATCACACTTAATATCTGAATTCCGAAGAATAACTGCGCTAAAATTACTGAGTTTATGCCATTAAGAGTGGGATCAACTAAGTCCTGGTATTGTGTCAAAATTAATTTAAACAGCCTAAATTGTTCGACAATAAAACCAGGGGCTAAAAGTTGAATGAGTAAGCATCCCAAAAAGGCCAGTATAAAAAACACTCCCGCGGCCACCTGCCATTTTTCAGTATTTCGCAGGCTCAATGCTGCAAAGTAACATGGAAGATAAGCGATTAGAGTATTAATCAGTGCTCCGGACAATGGAATTAACATCATCAATGGAACAGAATGAATAACAAGTGCAGGCAATAAAATATCAAAACCAGATCGAGCACCTTTTCTTAAGGTCACTAAACACACTAAAGCGACTGAAAGCCAAGATGCAAAGGGTAATACTGAAAAAATTGCAGCAAAAACAATTGATTGCTGTTTACTTTCAAGCATTACCTTACATTGTTTTATTATAAAATTGCCTGCTCGCATCATTATTATTTATCTGTGGCTATCACAATATGGCAACAGGCCAAGAAATCTGGCTTGCATAATTGCTCTAGCTAATTGTCTTTGAAAACGGGTTTGAGTACCAGTAATACGACTTGGCACAATTTTACCAGTTTCAGAAATATAGTTTTTCAGTAAATTGATATCTTTATAATCAATTTCATTGCCGCCTTCAGCACTGAAACGGCACATTTTTTTTCTACGAAAATAAGCTGACATAATAAAACTCCTCTTAAGCAGATCTGGTTTCTTTTTCTTTCTTCATCAAAACTGATTCAGTCGTGATCGCTTGTTTTTGACGAGTGATTAAATTTCTGATAATTGCATCATTAAATTTAAATGCATTTTTAATTTCTTCCAGAGCTTCAAGGCTACACTCAATGTTCATAAGAATGTAATGTGCTTTATGTACATCACAAATTGGATAAGCTAACTGGCGACGACCCAAATCTTCTTTACGGTGGATGACCCCATTGTGCTTGCTTATGATCCCTTCATAGCGCTCTACCATTGCTGGCACTTGTTCGCTTTGATCCGGGTGCACAAGAAACATAATTTCATAATGTCTCATGATTTCTCCTTATGGATAATAGCCTCCTGTTATCTGAAATAACAGTAAGGCAAGGTTTAAAAAAAGCTGCTAATTATAACCATTTTGGTCGCATCATACAATTCTCAATCAATTAAAAATAATTAAATTATGATGCGAGGCAAATAAAACTCTCTAATAAAATTTTTTTTACTAATTTTGTATTAATTTTTAGTGACAAATATCTATGAATTAGGTTACCGTGCATAAAAAGTAAATGTCATTGATTTATAATCAACTTATTTGAAAGTACAGAGGTTTTTAATGGATATAATTTCTCTTCAATTTGAAGAACCTTTAATGATTCATATTGGTGATACTGCTGTTAAAATCTTAGCTTTTAAAACACAGGAGCATGGAAATATAAAATTTGGTGTAGATGCTCCCAGGTCAGTTAATGTGCATAGAGAAGAGATCTTTCATGCCATTAAACAAAAGCAGCTATTAGAAACAGTTGAATAATTCGTCTGAAATGTATCAAGTGTCATCGCGTTCAATTATTATCCTTTCTGGTTTAGTCCTGGCTTTATCATCTATTGTTTTTTCAATAAATCATTTTTTTTATAAATATCCTAGTAATAACTATTTTCCTGAGGGTATCCCGTTTCTAGCTCTAGTATTAATTCTTATAAATCTTGGGCTCGTTCTCTATTTCCCCAAGGGGGACAAACTCAGGCAAGTCGGAAGAGAACTGATTTATTTTTTTTTAGTGATGTGTTTAATCGCCATCGCAACAAATGCAGTGCAATTAACTCCATTCCCAATTATTGATCCCTTAATTAACACGATCGAAGAACATATGGATATCCATATGGAAGCGATATTAGCCTGGACTCACAATCATCCTCAGTTCAAATATATACTCGGTGTAATTTATGATAGTCTCACCTATCAAATGAGCATTTTGCCCTTACTGGTCATTTTCACCTGTCGATTTCATTTAATCAGAGAATATTATTTTTATATGTTGAGTACTGTTTTAATTGGTTTTGCATTTTATTATTTTTTCCCTACTACTGCTCCCGCGAGTATTATCAATAGCCCTTTTTTTTCTCCTGAGCAAATCGATACAGGCCTTAAGTTCAAACAAATTCATCATTACATTAATCCAACTACAAATGAAGGTGGGTTAATAGCACTTCCTTCTTTTCACGCGATTTGGGCAATATTATGTGTGAATCTTCTTAGAGAATGGCCAATTCCTTGCATTCTATTATTTATAATTAATCTTTTGCTTATTGCATCTTGTGTTTTATTAGGATGGCATTACTTAATCGATATCATAGGGGGCTTTATTGTTTTGCTTTTAAGCTACTATTCTTTGAAATACAGTAGTATTAGAGCAGCAAAGCGAACATCAGGGATCAGATGAAAGATTGTTTAAAATTCTAACTTTTCTCGGCTCAACTCAAGTTAACTGGACTAAACAATAATTTAAATTTTTCGGACTATGCCTGTTGGATAATTAAGTTCATTTTGAATTACTTTACTGTGGCCTAAATTGGAAATATTATGGCCTTTTAATAATTTATCCAGTGCTGATTGCAGCGTCATACCCTTTTGTTCACTTAAAATAGGATGTACTTGAACGACCCATGTGCCATCCTGTTTACCAATTTTTACTGGTTCATTAATCACCCTTACTGGGGTTCCTATTGGAACCATTCGAAATAAATACTCAATATCATCAGGAAACATACGAAGACATCCCGCGCTGACACGCGAGCCAATTCCATTGAGTCTGTTGGTACCATGTATAAGGAATGTTGGCCATCCCAGGCGCAAGGCGTACTGACCTAAGGGATTATATGGCCCAGAAGGAAATTCATCAGGAAGAAAATCACCATTTTTCTCTGCTTCGACACGAAGTCGTTCTGTTGGTCGCCACTTAGGATTTGCTTCTTTGGCTACAATTTTGGTTATTCCCAAAGGCGTACTCCATCCCTTTCGGCCAATGCCAACTGGAAAAGTAATTACCACATTCTCATTCTCAGGAAAATAATACAGTCTATATTCTGCTAAATTGATTACAATTCCCTTTCGAGGAACATTAGGCAAAATATACTGTGCAGGAATTACAAGCCGAGAATTAGCAATTAAAGATTGTCTGGCATCGATTTGCGGGTTTGCTCTGACGAGCTCATAATACCCAACATCAAAACGTCTGCCTATCTCATCAATTGTTTCATTTGCCTCAGCTAACGCATATTGAATCTCTCCAACAACATTACCCGTCACTGGTAAAACTAAAGTTGCCGCATGGGAAATAAACACGCAAAAAATTTGTATGAACATAAAAAAAAGTAAATTTTGCTTGTTTAAGATCATTTGTAATGAATATCCCATGTTGGAACGTAACCTCAAGGCTTGGGTGAAGTGAAACAGCACTTCAATTATATTATGGCAAAATGTAGTTCCCGCGAAGACGGGAACCCATTTCTAGCGAGCATTGTGCTACTTTTGAGAATAAATTCCCGCCTTCGCGGGAATGACAAAAATCATTAACTTAATAACAGCTGCCTATACCTGAGCTTCAACATAGTTTCATAAAAAAGTAGAATCAAAATTATAAACTTTCATCTACCTTAAAACGCTCACCATACTTGGATTCCAAGGTCTTAAATAAATTTTCCAGATTATTTGTTCCGAAATCCTTTGCATAATTCATTGGACCACCACGAAATGGAGCAAAACCTGTAGCAAAAATCATACCTGCGTCAAGTAAATCAGCGTCAGCTACAACGCCCTCTCGCAAACAGGCAGCCGACTCATTTACCATTCTCAGAATTAATCGATCAGCAATATGCGGGTTAATTGGTGTACTGGGTTGTCTTTTAACTGCCTTACCATTTTTGTACTGGTAAAATCCTTGACCTGTTTTACGACCAAGTTTACCCTCTTTAACCATATCACGAAGTTTTTGTGGCACAGTCCCACCAAAATGCCCCGTTAAATTTTCAGCAACAGCAAGACCAACATCTAATCCTACTGTGTCTGCAAGTTCTACAGGCCCCATAAACATACCAAAAGATAAGGCTGCTTCATCAATCGTTTCAGCACTATATCCTTCATCCAGTAATTGGACACACTCCATAAGATAAGGCATCAACACTCGATTTACTAAAAATCCTGGGCTGGATTTAACAGGTAACGGCAGTTTGCCAATTTGATTGACAAAAGCACAGGAATCGAGTTCAACTGTCTTGGAGGTTTTTGCACTACTAACTACTTCAACCAAGTCCATTTTTGCAACTGGATTAAAGAAATGAATACCAACCAGACGATTCGGATTACTCATGACACTACTCATTTCATCCAAGGGAATACTGGATGTATTCGTGGCAATGATGGCATTTTTTTTAGCAAGTTTTTCAACCTTTTTCATAATTTCTTGCTTAACTGCAAGATTTTCGAAAACAGCTTCAATAATTACATCTGCACGTGCAATACCATGACCTTCAGGATCAGGGATTAAATTATCCATTGCAGCTTGTATAAGTCGAGGCTTACGTAATTTTTTCTTATACAAAGTATGAGCGCGACCAATTGCTGGAGCAATTTGAGCATAAGTTTGATCTTGCAAAGTTACCCGCAAACCACGTAGAGCACACCAAGCAGCAATATCGCCTCCCATTACACCCGCACCTATAACGTGTACGTGGGTTGCCTTAAAATCGCTACCTTTTGCAAAACCTTTCAAACGTTCACGCAAGGAAAAAGCGCGGATCAAATTTTTTGAAGTAATTCCAGTAGATACCAAATGTTCTACGGAATCTATTTCTTTCAAGTATGCCCTATCGCCCATACCACCTTCTTTTTCCCACAGATCAATAATGGCATAAGGCGCTGGGTAATGTTCTATTCGTACTCGTTTGGCAACGTTACGGCGCATTAAAGCAGCAATAGGTTTCCTCATCCAAGAGCTATTTGTTAATCCATGTATGAATGAAGGTTTATGTTTTGGTGGCTTGTTTTTTATAAAATAAACAGCAGCTCGCTTTAACTGGCGAATCGGGACCACGTCATCAATCATGCCTAAACTTTTGGCTTTTACAGCAGGCACTGCACTTCCAGTCAAAATGATTTGTGATAAGGCATGAAAACCACCAATCAATTGGGGTAATCGCACAGACCCTCCCCAGCCTGGATGTATGCCCAACATCACTTCAGGCAAACCGATACGGGAATCCTTTTCATCACTGGCAACTCGATAAGTGCAGGCTAGAGCCAATTCATAACCACCGCCCATGCAGAAACCATCTATCATAGCCACGCTGGGAATTGTTAGCGCCTGTAGACGAGCAAATACCGCTTGTCCTTTTCGTAAAAAATCCACCGCTTGTGCTGGGGTTTCAAATTTTGAGAACGCATTCACATCCGCACCCGCGATAAAACCTTTTTCTTTAGCTGAATAAATAATCAGACCTATAGCATTTTTATCTTGTGATATTTCATGCAGAAGACTGTTAAGCTCGTCTAATACCTCTTCATTGATGCTATTTACAGACGTATCTTTTCTATCCAGTCCTAACCACAGAATATTGTCGCTATCTCTTTTCAAGTCCCAATGTTTGTAATTATTCATGTCCTTTCACCTCAGTCACTCGTTCAAGATACATAGCCCCGCCCTGTCCTCCACCAATACAGATAGAAGCCATACCCCGCGACTCATTTCTTTGTTCCAATGATTTTAAAACGTGTAATACGATACGTGCACCACTTGCACCTATAGGATGCCCTGCTGCAATTGCACCACCATCACGATTAAGTTTTTCTAATGAAGGGCCACCTAATGCTTTTTCCAAACCTAAGTGAGTGCGGCAATAATTCTCATCATTCCAGGCAGCGACACAACCCAAAACTTGCGCTGCAAATGCTTCATTAATTTCCCAGCAATCGATGTCTTCAGATTTTAATTTCTGTCTTTGTAAAATAGGGGTTACCGCATGCACAGGGCCAAGTCCCATTTGTGATGGGTCAAGTGCTGACCATTGTGAGTCCACTATTCTAGCTAGGATCTTTAAACCATATTTCTTAACCGCATCTGCACTAGCTAGTAATAACAAACAAGCACCATCCGTTATTTGCGAGCTATTTCCAGCCGTTACCATACCGTATTTTTTATCAAAGAATGGCTTTAATTTTGCTAATTTTTCGACAGTTGAATCTGCTCGTAGTCCATCATCTTGAGAATAAACACGTCCTTTATAATCAATAATTGGTGATACTTCTGTCATTCTATTTTCGCTATAAGCTGTTGCCAGCTTTAAATGGCTTTGGTTCGCAAATTCATCCATTTGCTCACGAGTTAAGTTAAAACGGTAAGCAACTTTTTCTGCTGTTTGCCCCATGTTCATACCAACAATGGGATCAGTAAGTCCGCGTAGCAAAGCAATAACAGGAGCAAGATAAGCAGGTCTAAATTGAGTGATTAGTCCTAATTTTTGGCTGAAACTCTTAGATCCATACCAACTAGCTAACCAGGAGGCCATTTTTTGATTAAATAATAAAGGAGCATGGCTCATAGAATCGGTACCACCGGCAAGCACCAAGTCACTACGACCGCTTGCAATTTGCATTGCTGCATTATCCAGAGCTTGCATTCCGGAGGCACAATTTCTCATTACTGTAAACGCAGGTACTTTATCACCGCATCCCAAGCGCAAGGAAACCACTCGAGCAATATTTGCCTCATCTGGACTAGGCATAGCACAGCCAATAATCACTTCATCCAACTCAGTTGGAGCAAAAGGTTGTCGATTTAATAATGTCGTACCTGCCGCTACCGCCAAATCAGATCCAGAAAAAGGACCTATTCCTTTGGCCTTGAGAAATGGTGTTCGATTTCCATCAACTATATACACGTCTCGACCATGTAAATTCGACTTCTGTTTCATCGATCCTCCTTATATTAAAATTGGGTCGCAGTCCTGCAATGATGTTTTGTTAAAAGAACAGTTACTCCAAAGCTCAATAAATAACGACATCCCTCTTGTAAGTAACAAAAAAGACCTAAATCTTTTAACTTCACGCCATTAGTCGTCACTGAAATTGGCTTTGATTTATGAATGATAAAGATTAGCAGTAATCATAAAAATATGGAAATTTTATAAAGCATTATATAAAAAAATAATTATCCTAACTTCTTGAAAAATTGAGTACTATCCAGTTGTGCAAGTAACTCACCCTTTATTGATTAATTATTGCTCACTATGAAGCATATAAAGACTTTAGCACGCTTTAAAATTTAATTTATAAAGAAGAGATATTGACGGCTTCAAAATACCTGATATACTCCGCAACCATTGATTGGAGAGATGGCCGAGTGGTCGAAGGCGCTCCCCTGCTAAGGGAGTATGGGAGAAATCCCATCGAGGGTTCGAATCCCTCTCTCTCCGCCAGTCAACGCGCCCGTAGCTCAGTTGGATAGAGTATCTGGCTACGAACCAGGGGGTCGGAGGTTCGAATCCTTCCGGGCGCGCCATTTTTCATAAAATCAACAAAAAGCAAAGAATCACTCCGAGATTTAGCCAAGGCATCTAATGTCATTGGCCCGGAAGTGTTCGAACCGAAAGAGTTGGATCTTCCCCATTTCCGGGGGCACTAATCAATAACACAAAACTTGGGCTCTTCCCCAAATCAGGGGGCACTAATCAAGAACACAAAACTTTAACCCTTAACCTATAATTTTCAAAATTTCTGGCTCTTCCCGGCTCTTCCCCAAATCAGGGGGCACTAATAAAGAACACAAAACTTTAACCCTTAAC